>JBARUM010000651.1:0-7554 GCA_049645725.1 Maribacter sp. | reverse complement strand
TTCCCAAGGATTATGACTACATGGTTTTTCTAAATAAACATGTTTGTCCGCCTGCATAGCCATGATTGCTCCTGGTGTATGCCAGTGATCTGGAGTTGCCATAAAGACGGCATCTACGTCTTTATCTTCCAGAATTTTATGAATATCACCTTCTAGTTTTGGTTTGTAATTTATTTTTCCACCAACCTTTTCCGAGGCTTTATCCATTTGGCTCTGCATAACGTCACATAAATAAAGAATGCGTGCATTACTATCTTTAGCGACTATACCATTAATAAAAGCACCATACCTTCTACCTAAACCTTGAATAGCTAGATTTATCCTATCGTTAGCACCAATAATATTTTTATAACTCTTTGCAGACAGAGCATTAACGCCGCTGGTTAAACTTATACCAGCTGTAGCAAGTGTCGCTTTTTTTAGTAAATCTCTTCTTTTATTATCCATAATTATTAATTCTTATTTTTTGGAACTCTGACTTTTATATTTTTAAACGACACTTTATCTCCGTGATCTTGAAGTAATATTTGTCCTTTTTCTAAAACTCCAAATTTAGGCCATTTAGCATATTTACTTTCTGAAACCAATTTTAAAAAGTCTTCACTTCCTCTTTCGTATTCCAGTACTTTTACACCATTTATCCAATGTTCCACATGATTATTAATCGAAACAATATTTGCGGTATTCCATTCGCCAATTGGATTCACAGGCTTATCAGGGTTCGCTTGGATTAAATCATATAGTGAGCACACCGTTCTACTACCTTCATGCGACCCTAATTTAGCATCCTCATGTAAATCATCGTCTAAAATTTGATATTCTAAACCTATTGACGAACCCTCTCCCTTGTTTATTTCTGTATCCACATAATATTTAATACCACTATTTGCACCTGGTGTTAATTTAAAATCAACTTGCAATTCAAAATTGCCGTAATCTTTTGTAGTTACTATATCTCCACCTGCCGTAGATTCTCCTCCCCCTGTATCAGCCACGGACAAAATACCGTCTTCAATAATCCAACCCTCTTCTGGAAACTTATCTAGCTTAGCACCTCTCCAACCGTTGGCTGTTTTACCATCCCAAAGCATTTCCCAACCGTCTTTTTCTTCTTGAAACGTAAGATTGTTTTTTGTAATGATAGGCTCTAGTGGCGATCTTCGTGAATATTCAGAAAGGTTGTCAGTTAAGATTTTAGCATCTTTCCACATGACCGTTTTTCCTAACTTTTCTTTGTTCTTACCTATGGAATGCACTTGTAAACCAATAAAACCGCTTACCGTTTTACTATCTATTAAATATGCTGCAGGCACATCGTTAATCCAAGTTTTTAAAGTATCTCCAATAGCTTCAACACGATAATGATTCCAATCATTTTGCTTAAATGCTTTTTGAGCTTTAGGGTTATTGCCAAGAGGGTTCAACCATTTGCGTCTTTTTTCATCGTAAATCCCACCACTCCATGCTCTCTTTGAAGGATCTATTTCAACTTGATAACCGTGAACTATTCCGTTTCTATAATAGGGAAGTGTGTTACTCCTTATTTGTATACCTGAATTCATTATTGAGTCAACTTTAAAATCGATTTCAAATATAAAATCATCATATATCGTATTTGTGGTCAAAAAGGTATTGGGTGTTTCAGCTACGGTAGTTCCTGTTACTACACCATTGTCTATCGCATAGGTAGCCTCACCTCCTAAAATTGTCCACCCATTGAGATTATCATCATTTATCAATAACGCCCACGGTGTAGTATCCTTTTCCTTTTGTTCTTGACACGAGTTTAAAACACAAGTGACCAAAACCACTCCTAAAATTGATTTACTTAAAAAATTTAATTTCATTTTAAAATTTATTTATTGCAATTACACTGATTTTATACGCTATTGAACTACAAACAAACTATTTATTAACCCACAAAAGAGGATATCTTACCGGCATGTTTCTTAAAATTTCAGACTTATTCGGAATTTCAGGTAGCTTTTTCCAAGTATTTACATAATCTTCATTATTTAGTTGTAAGCCTCCAAATAATAAAAAGGGATGTTTTGTAGGCCAATCGTTCCAATACATCACGTCCTTTTGATAAGGCCACAATGTCTTGTCTTTAACATATTCATGAATAAACTCAATACCCGCTTCTAAATTTCTACTATTGGTGCTATTATACTGAAAGAAGTTTTCTTCCTTATCAGATAATAACTGGGCTAAGCCGGCCATAGCATCTAAATTAAAAAGGGAATAGCCATAAGGTTTTGTTCTTGCTAGTTCTTTTGGGAAGCTGCCGTCTTTTGCCATTTGGTTTGGTAACAAATCTGTTTTAAACATGTATTTGCAAAAGTTCAATTGTTTTTGATTATCAACTAATCTTGCAAAAGCAGCCACTTGCATGGCCCAACATGTACTGTGGTTGTTTCCATTATCACGTTCTTTTTTACCATATTCATGGTTTGTTAACCAATTTAAATATTGCGAGAACCATGCCTTAATTTCATTTAGCTCTTCCTTATTCATCACCCCAGAATCCTCAACAACTTTTATGGCCAAAGAGACCTCGATTAAATGTATGGTATCGATAATCCCAATTCCTCTTCCCGTTTCTCGGCCTTTGATAGCTTGAGCATAGAGTAAATGTGGATTCATCATCGTAGATGGATTCACGAACCATGCTTTCAGATGTGGTATTAATTGATTTATAAAGGTTTTGTCTTTGGTGATTAGGTATGCTGATGCTAAACTACCTGATATTCGACTTAACCTAATCATAAATCTTCTATGAGCAACAAAATTATCTGGATTAGTTAAACCGTCTTTTTGAATATATGATCCATCAGGGTCTTCCGGATTTGGCCACCAGTAATCTCCTTCGGAATAAAAATCATTTTTATTTCCTGCACTTCTTTCAGAAACTTCGGCTGTAACTGTAATAGGTTCTAAATCCAGATATTTTTTAACTTCATTTTGAATGCGTGCCTCTTCTAGCACTTTCACTTTTTCAAAATGCGTGGGTTCGTGGTCACAACTACCAAAAAACAAAAGACTACATATTGATAAAAATATGGAAACCTGCTTCAAAAAATAATTTATTTGTTTCATCTATGCTAAAATTAATCTATTACCGAATAAATGACTTTATAACTTTGATTATGGACTGTTATTAATATAGATTCTGTGTTAGAATTTCTTTTGATCCAGAAAATGAGTTCTAAACAAACTATGAAAGAGCTCTTTATTTTAAATGATGAAATTGTGAAATGCATTTTATTTGAAAATCAAATGAATATAAAAACATATAACATGGTTATAACCTAATTGGCTTTTAGGTCTTTGTAAAACTTTTGTAGTGTATAAAAAGCTTTTTTCTTATTTCCCGTTTCAGATATAAGTCCTTTTCTATTATAGCCGTTTTGATACACATCGTGCATTCGTCGTGGCGACCTAAAGTCCACTAAAATCCATGGGGTGACACCGCTAAACTGTGGGATTTTCGCTAAAGGTGTCAAGGTTTCCTGATAGAGGTACGCTTGGTTCTCCTCCGTCCAGGTCGTTGATTTGTTACCACGATACCCTTGCAAGGCGGCAGCACCGAATTCTGAAATAATTACAGGTTTATCAATAGCTATTTCCCAACTTATATTCTTTAGATTTTCAATCTTACCACCGTACCAGCCATAATACTGGTTAAAGCTTACAATGTCCACTATATCCGCAAACTCATCCTCAATAACTTGGATATTAGCATCGTTCTTACTGGGATGGTCCTCCAGGGCGGCCGTAATTAGCCGTGTATTATCCAGCTGCCTGGTTGTTTTGGCAAGGTTGGTCAAAAAACGAAGGCGACCTTCAGATTGGGGAGTTTCATTGGCCATGGACCAAATGATTACCGAAGCCCTATTTTTATCTCTACTGATCACATCTTTCAATTGTGTTTCCGCTTTTTTATAGGTCTCCGTGTTTTCCCAATCTATGGTCCAGTATACAGGAATTTCTTCCCAGACCAAAAAGCCCATTTCATCTGCCAAGCGTACCATATTTTCATTATGCGGATAATGGGCCAGCCTAACAAAATTGCATCCCAACTCTTTTGCCCATCCTAAAAGCACCTTCGCATCTTCAATAGAATGTGCTCTACCACCTCGCATTACATTCTCTTCGTGGATTGATATTCCTTTTAACAAGACCTTCTCGTCATTAAGTAAAATATCCGACCCGCTGGTTTCAATTTTTCTGAAGCCAATTCTATCCGAGATTTCATCCGAAGCAGTTGCTATGGAAACCGTATATAGTTTAGGATTTTTATCGCTCCAACTAGTGAATTTCTTGAGCGGGATTTTAACCGCTGCAAGGCCATTGGCATTCGTTGTAATAGTCTTGTTGATTTTTAATTCCGGTATATCAATGGAAATCCGTGCATTTGCTTTATTTTTTCCATTCAATTGTACAAAACCTTTTAGTTGTTTGGTATTTGTATTATCCAATTGCAAGCTATAGTCCTCAACAAAGGTTTCACTTAACTCATATATCGTAACATCTCTTGTAATGCCTCCATAATTCCACCAGTCCGTGCTGACCGTTGGCACTTCTTCCGGAGAACGCTTGTTATCCACTCTTACAATAATGAAGTTGTCCTTTGCTTTGGCAAGATGACTCATTTCAAAATTAAAGGGTGTAAACCCACCCTTATGGCCACCAAGTTTTTTCCCGTTCAGGTAGACTTCCGAAAAGTAGTTTACTCCTCCAAAATGTACATAATAACGCTTAGAGGACTTATAGTCGGGTATGTCGAAGGATTTTTTATACCATAGTGTTCCTTCATAATAATATAAATTCTCCTTCTGAGAATTCCAATCACCAGGTACTAAAAGTGTTGGTGCCACATCAAAGTCGTATTCGACCCTATCGGTCTTATCCTTTGGTTTTGAATTTAAGAAGTAGGCGCCGGCCCCTGGATTTTCAGATTGGTCATGTGGCTCCCTTCTATAATTGTAGTATCCGGACTCGTATACATCCACAATATAATTCCACCTTCCATTTAGTGTAAGGCCATCTCTTAAGTAACTGTTCTGTAATAAATTATCCTGTGCGAACACGAAGGAATTTGATGTTAATACTAAAATAAATAGAAATATCTTCTTCATTTTCAATATTTTTTTCTCTTTGAATTAAAGTGGTTAATTTTTACCTGAGCTTCTTAAAATTATGTTTGTGGTCCGTTCTTTCTTTTCTGATCTTTATTTTTCCGGCGAGTTCGGCAATAACATTCGCATATCCTTCATAATCGATCACATTTTTGGTTTCTTTAGGATCATTCTCATGGTCGTACAATTCGCGCTCTAGGATTTCTCCAGTTTTTAGCTGCACCCATTCCACATAATTGAACCTATCATCCGTTACTGAATACCCCATAACGGTCCTATCATAGTTCCAGCGGTCATGTGGCCAAATGGAATAGGCATATGATTTCGTCTTGGCCAGTTCCTTAGGGTTGTTCAAAATGGTCAGCAAGCTCCGGCCTTCTAAGTGACTTGGTTGCTGCAATCCGCACAACTCTACCAATGTGGGATAGATATCCAAGGCTTCTACAGGATATGTATATACTTCTCCTTTGACCCCATTTGGCACATTAAAGATTAGTGGGATGTTGGTATCTATATTCATGTTGGACCATTTGCACCAGCTGTTGTAATCTCCAAGCTTGTAACCATGATCACCCCATAGCACCACAATGGTATTTTCCCTTAATCCCAATTCATCCAGTTTGTCCAATAGATGGCCAACCTGGGCATCAATGTAAGACACACAGGCGTAATATCCCCTACGTAATGTAATGGCTGTGGAATCGTGAACATCTTCAAATAATTTTGGCATACCATAATAATTACCCAATTCTCCTCCATACCTCATGGTGTGCTTACTGGAATTATCGGGACGTTCCGTTAGTTTCGATAATTTTATAGAAGATTCCGGGTAAAGGTCCCAATATTTTTGGGGTGCATTAAAAGGTAAGTGCGGTTTGGATAGACCAAAAGCCATAAAAAATGGTTTGTCATTATCTTTGAGAACCTCTAGTTCTCTCATAGCATTTAATGTGTTTAGGCCGTCCGGATAAATGGTATCATGTACTTGGGCCGCTTCATATGGAAGGCCATTACCTGGTTTGGAGGTTAGCTCAAGAGATTTAAGACCTTCTTTTGTCACATATCCTTTAGCTGACCAAGTAGGAACCGGTGCAATGAATTTATTTCCAAACTGTGCTTCGGTATCTTCACTATAGTGATAAATTTTTCCGGCAGAAGCTATTTCATATCCATTTTGTTCAAAAAATTTATTCATAGTAACTACACTTGGCAATACGTCTGAAACAGATTCTCCTGTATAGATACCCATTTTTTCTGGGCGCATACCAGTCATGATAGAGGCTCTAGATGCCATGCAAATAGACTGTTGTACGTGCGCATTTGTAAAACGTACACCATTACTTGCCAGTTGGTCTATGTTGGGCGACTTAATGTGAGATGCCCCATAACAGTTCAATTCTGTACGCAAATCATCAATAGAGATAAACAGAACATTGTATGGCTGTTTTTTTTTCTTCTCAGATTCACAGGAAATAAGTAGTGGTATAAAAAATAACAGAATTATAATAGTAGCTCTCGTAATGTTTATGTACTTCATTTTTTTATTTCTTGAGGGATAGTCTTCTTTTGAGCTGATATTCATATAAGGATTGTATCGCTGGCTTTTGATTTAAATTTTCAATGTAATCGTCAGTTGTATAATCTATTTTTATGGGATGGTTGGCATGAAACCCAATCAACCTAGCGGATACACCTTCACGTACTCCATTTAAAACTATAGGTTTATTTAAGTCATTAGGTACGTTCGAAAAATCAATTTCAATATTGAACATGGTACTGAACGCTCCATGGGCCGGTAACCATATTGGAGAACCACCCGATGTAAATAGTGGATACTCCAAAATTTCACGAACCGGTGCGTCAATATATACCTTAATATTGTCGAACAAATTTTGTTCGTTTGCACCACTATGCTGGTCCAGTATAGGTTGTTGCTCTACCAAACAGTTGGTGTACACACATTTGGTGGAACGCGTATTAATACTAAGAGGGTGTCTAACTTTATTTTTAACGTGGAGGTTCTCTACCAGGACATTGTGAACCTCACCCAAGGCAACTGAATAGTGTGCTATTTTCTCACCAGAAGTGCGTATGTCTTTTATAGTAACATTAGAAATGTCATCTGTTAAAATACCGCTATCCACATTTTTAAAACTTACATTTTTCACCCAACCGTTCATTAAGCTGGTCAAGTATATAGCATTGTTGCCCTCTTCCAAATGGTGTGGCAAATCTGGATACAATGGAAACTCAAAAGCGATATTTTCTATGCCTACTTCCTCAATATGCCCCCATTCCGTAATAGCGCAGTGCCATTCGGTTTTAATATTATGGAGCAAAGGATCTTTGATGTAAACAGCGTTTTTGTCGATTTTTGTTACCAAAACCATTTGGGTCACCAAAGGACTTTCTG
>JBARUM010000650.1:0-11025 GCA_049645725.1 Maribacter sp. | reverse complement strand
GGGGTTGGCAGTTTCCATAGGGACTTTTTCATTAATGGTAACGGGTTTTATTATCACTTGGACAAATCCTATTTTAATAGAAGCTATTGAGGTCTCGGGAACATTTTTCCTTTATGCCGCAATGACCTTACCAGCCATTTGGTTTATTTGGAAATTTGTTCCGGAAACCAAAGGAAAGACCTTGGAGGAGATTGAAATGTATTGGCGAAAAGGTAGTAATAATGATTAAATATTAAAATTTAAAGACCTTGGGTTTTTTAAACTGACTCCAGGCTTAGACAGTATAATTTATGGTTGAAAAATTTAATATTAAGGAAAATGGATATCATCCGTTCGTAATTAAAAAAGGATGGCAACTTGCAAAACTAAATTATACGGCAGAACAGCAAGTAGATAACCTTATCCAACTAGATGTGCATTTGGAAACGGATGAACTTTTTATTGCCATTGCAGGGACGGCAGTTTTAATTGTCGCTAAGATTGTTGATAACGAACCGCATTTTGAAATTGAACGAATGAAAATCAACCAAATCTACAACATACCCAAAGGCGTATGGCATAATATAGCAATGGAAAAAGGTAGTGAGGTATTTATAGCCGAGAAGGCCAATACACATATTTCTGATTTTAAGCATTTAGCCTTATCCAATGAAAAGAGAAAGGAGTTGAGGTTTTTGGTTAAAAACCAATTAGAAATGTCAAGTACCGACTAAACTGTAAAACAATACTATGAAAGCGATAGATTTAAAAGCAAAGAAAGCATTGGTGACCGGGGGCAGTATGGGTATTGGAGCTGAAATCTGTAAACAACTTGCCAGCTGTGGTGCGGACGTCTTTATAAATTACTATAGCAATAAGGAAGCCGCGGACCAGCTTGCCAAAGAGATCAAGGAGAAATATGGTGTTATGGCGGTATGTGGTGGTGCCAACGTAGCCGATTCCGGTCAGGTTAAGGATATGTTCCTTTTATTGGACGAGACTTTAGGCGGTATAGATATCCTTGTCAATAATGCAGGAAGCGAAAGTGTTTCCCATGTTTTGGATATGGAAGAAGCAGAATGGGATAGGGTAATGAACATTAATTTAAAAGGACCTTTCCTCTGTTCCAAGCAAGCTGCCCTTAGGATGGAGCATAACGGGGGTGGCGTGATCATTAATATATCTTCCATACATGACGTAGTGCCTAGAAAGGGTTTGATCCATTATTGTTCCTCCAAAGCAGGGCTTAAAATGTTTTCAAAATGTTTATCCCTTGAATTGGCGGATAAGGACATCAGGGTAGTGTCCGTTGCACCTGGGGCTATTGAAACCAATATGAACAGAGTGGAAATAGACAATTTTGGTCGGGATAAATTTGAAAAATGGATTCCCCAAGGTCGCATAGGGATGGTATCCGATGTAGCCAATACCGTCGCCTTTATGGCAAGTGATTTAGCCGACTATATCAACGGTTCGGATATTTATATTGATGGCGCTTACATGAACCACACTATTCAATACGACCCTAGGCCAAAAAGAAAAAACAATTAATGTATTGCGCTCATGTCTAAGACTAAGGTATTAAAAGGAATGGCCTGGGATCACCCAAGGGGTTATGAACCGCTAAGGGCAACCTCCAGCGCGTTTACGGAAATACATACTGATGTTACCATTCAATGGGATATCCGTTCGCTAAAAGAATTTGGGGACATGCCTATTGAAGACCTAATAGAAAGGTATGATATCATTACCATTGATCATCCTTATATGGGACAGGCGAATTCCAACAATCTGCTTGTACCTTTAGAAGAGTATATAAGTAAAAAGGTGTTGAAAAAACTGAAAAGTGAATCCGTAGGCCCAAGTTTTGAATCCTATGATTACCAAGGTCACCAATATGCCTTACCCGTAGACGCCGCTGCTTTGGTAGCTGCGTATAGGTCGGATTTAGTATTAAACGCCAAGCTGGTGCTTCCAAAAGAACGCACGCAATTATTCGATTTTTATAAAAAAGTTCCGACCAAACAAAAAGTGGCCTGGGCCCTATGTGCTACAGACCTCTGGTGTGCTTTCCTTACTTTATGCGCGCAAGATGCCGGAAGGGGTTTTATAACAAATAAGAAGATTGACAAAACTTTGGGAATTAAGGTTTTGGATGAACTAAAACGTCATTTAGACTATTTGCACCCACAGTCCATGCATTGGAACCCCATTCAAATATTGGATGTGATGGGGGAAGGCGATGAACTAATTTACGCCCCTTTTTTATTCGGTTACACAAATTATTCCAGAGAAGGATATAAGAAACACATCGTTCATTTTGGGAATAGCCCAACAAATCCAGAAACCGATGTGTCAACAATTTTAGGAGGTGTAGGCTTGGCAATATCTACTCACTGTGAACATAAAGAATTGGCATCGGCCTATATCAGTTATGTTGCCGATGCGGAAACACAAAACGGAATTTATACTGAAAATGGAGGTCAGCCCGGAAACCTCAAAGCTTGGCAAAGCAAAACCAATAACATACTGTGCCATAATTTCTTTGATAATACTATAAAAACCATGTACCAGGCATATGTACGACCGCAACACATGGGTTGGAATGCTTTTCAGGAGCAAGGTGCCGATATACTGCACGAAGGTCTTTTGAATAATACGCCATCTGCTACAATCATGTTACACTTAAATCAATTATATCAATCAATCAGTTGTTAATATGAAGACCGATTTTAACCATATTAAATTACATTTAGAAAACAGGGTAGCGGTATTAAGTTTCAACCGCCCCAACCAGTTGAACGCTATGAATCGTGAAATGATGAACGAAATCATAGAGGGCATTGAAGCCGTAAACTCCAACGAAAATATACATGTTGCCGTTATCCGTGGAGAGGGCAGGGCTTTCATGGCGGGAGCCGATATAAAGGAGTACGCCGATCAAACCCCGGAAGCGTTTAAATCATTTCAGGATTGTGGCATACAATTATATAAAAGTATAGAGGAGGCTCCTAAACCTTGGATTGCGGCCGTAAATGGATTTGCGCTTGGTGGTGGTTTTGAAATAGCACTTTCTTGCGATATGATATTGGCAAGCAGCACCGCTAAAATGGGATTGCCAGAAGTGTTCCTAAGCTTGGTTCCGGGTGGTGGTGGTACGCAAAGGCTCATTCAGAAAATAGGAATAAACAGGGCTAAGGAACTATTATTTTTCGGTGGCCAGTATTCAGCGGAAAGATTACAGGACTGGGGTATTGTGAATCAAGTTATCCAAGAACAGGAGTTTGATACGGAGGTTATGAAATATGCAGAAAAATTGTCCCGAAGGTCTCCCAGTGCCGTAAAAGAATTAAAAAGACTGGCGCAATTAAGTTTGGCGCCCATCGCTTTTGAAGAAAAACTTACGGAGGAAGCTAATGCGGTAACAAAGCTTTTTTATGGCGAAGAAGCCAAAAAAGCGATTCAGGATTTTGCAAAAAAAGCATAAGGGAAAATGAGTGAAAAGGGCGTTTCATTTTTTGTAGGAAGCTATACGGAATATCCCATACCCAGTTTTGGTGGTATAGGTCGCGGCATTTATTCGGTGGAACTGAATACGAAAACCGGGGAGTTGTCAATTAGGCACACCATAAAATCCCGGAACCCCAGTTATTTGACCAAAAATACGAACAATCGCTTTTTGTACGCTGTATCGGAGTTGGACGAATCAAGTAATCCAAAGGTAAGGAGCTTCACAATTAATGATGATTCTTCACTGTCATTTTTGAACGAGCAGGCAATTCCGGGAGGATATCCTTGCCACATCATATTAAAAGATAACAACGTTATGGTTGCCTGTTATGTAACGGGTAATTTGTTACACTACTTAACTAAGACAAATGGTGCGTTAACGCCTAGAGTGGGGGAGTTTCAACATTCGGGATCAAGTGTAAATAAAGAACGGCAGGAAGGTCCACATGCACATCAAGTGGCGATGCATCCTAATGGAAAAGAGGTCTATGTATGCGATTTGGGCGTAGATACGATTAAGGGATACAAACTAGAGGAAAGTGTCTTAGTGCCTAACCCGGCCAAAGACTGTAAAGTATCAGAAGGAAGTGGCCCAAGACATTTGGTCTTCAATAAAAAAGGTGATTATGCCTATGTCATAAATGAATTAACAGGAACGGTCGCCATTTTAGAACATAAGCAAGATTGTTTTACGGCGATTAATGACTACAACACATTACCGGAAGACTTCAAGGGTTTACCAAGCTCCTCGGCGATAAGGTTACATCCTAATGGAAAATTCCTTTATACGGCAAACAGAAACCTAGAGGCGATAACAATATTTAAAATCGAGGGTGATTCTTTAGAAACAATCAACTATCAATATACTAATGGAGAGGAGTTGAGAGAGTTTAATATTTCGCCAGACGGGAAATGGTTAATAGCCTGTCATCAAAACTCCCATGATACTGTGGTATACGCTATTAAAAATGACGGCAAATTAAAAGAGCACTACAGAACAACCGAAATTTTATCGCCTGTTTGTGTAGTATTTTAAAATAGAATTAAGAACAAAATCGATTTAGTAAATCTAAAAATGAGTACTGAAAATAAAAACGTAGGACCCTTATCAGGATTGGTAGTGGCAGATTTTACACAGTTAGCGCAAGGTCCATGGGCTACGCAAATGTTAGGTGATATGGGTGCCGATATTATTAAAATAGAACCCGAAAAAGGTGATTGGATGCGACACTATGCCTATGGTAATTTGTATCCCAAGGGTGAAAGTATTTCGTTTGTGAGTTTTAATAGAAATAAACGAAGTATTGCCCTGAACCTGAAAGACCCAGAGGGAATCAAGGTCGCTAAAAGTATTATTGCAAAAGCGGATATTCTGGTGGAGAACTTTCGTCCAGGAGTTATGGATAGATTAGGACTTGGATACGATGAAATCAAGAAGACAAACCCAAAACTGGTCTACTGTTCCAGTTCTGGTTACGGTTCATCCGGGCCGTATTTGCACAGAGCGGGTCAAGATTTGTTGGCACAGTCCATAGGCGGAGGTTCAGCCCTGAACGGAAAAAAAGGGGATATGCCCGTGGTTACTGCTGTAGGCCAAGCAGATTTACTGACCAGTTTATTCATCAACCAAGCGGTAATGGCCGCTATTTACTCTAGGTCAAAGACAGGAAAAGGGCAGAAAATAGAGGCAAACTTATTAAACTCGGTCGTCGGTTTCCATATTCAGGAAGTTACGGCGTACCTGCACAAAGGCGAAAACCCGGAACGCAGTGAAAGCGGTATTCCAAACCCATGGTTGGGCGCACCGTACGGACTATACAATACCAGTGATGGCTACCTTGCCATTGGCATGAATTCCGTACAAAAACTGGCACGGGTCATTGGCTTGGAAAAATATGATTCAGAAGCCTACGCCTCCAATAACATTATAGAAAGTAGGGATGAAATCAGATTCGCTTTTGACGCTGTTTTTCAGACCAAATCCACTGAAGAATGGTTGAAGATACTTTTGGAACATGATGTTTGGTGTTCTCAGGTAAATACATTTGATGATATGGTAGAAGATCCACAGATCCAGCATAATGAGATGATCATTGAAATAGAACACCCAACGATTGGAAAGGTGAAAACTACCGGTTTTCCGGTTTGGTTCAGTGATACCCCTCAGAAAATTTACAAGCCTGCACCCTTATTAAATGAACATAAAGATGAAATTCTTAAAGAGTTTGGCTATAATGAATAGCATACAAAACCTAAATACAGAACAATGAAATTAGGATTCGGACTTTATAAACACATGCTCAATACAGCACATTACAATTTTGCAAAGCAGTGCGGGGCCACACATCTGGTCATTCACTTAGTGGATTATTTCGGGCATAACAAGGACAAGGCAGACCAGCCTATTGGTGGTAAGTCGGGATGGGGTAAAGCAGGTAATCCAGATAAAGTATGGTCTTATAAGGAATTGGTGAACATAAAAAAAGAAATCAATGACCATGGCTTAGAATTGGAAGCCATTGAAAATTTTGACCCGGCGCATTGGCATGATATTCTGTTGGACGGCCCTAAGAAAGAAGCCCAGATAGCCAATTTAAAACAGCTGATCAGAAATGTAGGTAAGGCCCGTATACCCGTATTTGGCTATAATTTTTCCTTAGCCGGGGTTTCAGCACGCACAATTGCACCATATGCAAGAGGCGAGGCAGTTTCTGTTGGGATGGAAGGGGGTGACGATACACCAATACCCAACGGAATGGTGTGGAACATGATCTATGATGAAAATGCTCCCGAGGGTACTTTGCCAAAAATAGATCATGACGAACTATGGAAGCGCTTACAGTATTTCCTCAATGAATTATTACCGGTAGCCGAAGAAGCTGGCGTAAAATTGGCCGCCCATCCGGACGACCCTCCCATGCCGTACATTAGGGACACGCCTAGATTGGTGTATCAACCTGGTATGTATCAAAAGTTGATAGACCTAAAACCGAGTCCAGCCAATAATTTGGAGTTCTGTTTGGGTTCTATTGCAGAAATGACGGAAGGCGATGTTTATGAAGCTACGGATCTTTACAGCAAACAAGACAAAATCGCTTATATTCATTTTAGAAATGTTGTGGGCAAAGTGCCTAACTATAAAGAAGTTTTTGTGGACGAGGGCGATATAGATATGTTCAGGATCCTTAAGATTTTAAAAAAGAATGGTTTTCAAGGAGTACTAATTCCCGACCATACACCACAAATGACCTGTGATGCTCCTTGGTACGCTGGTATGGCCTATGCTATGGGGTTTATGAAAGCGGCACTATTATCTTTGGATAAAGCTTAAATTTTAGTTTTCTGATGTAAGCATCACCTTTCACGAATGGCAAATCAAAATAGAGAGATGAATAAAGTAATAGTGGTATTTTTACTATACCTGGTTGTATTAAATCCGTTGACCGCTCAAGAAGGTAAATATGGTAATCATCAACCGTTTTCCTCTTATTGGTTCGTAGACGAACTATTGAGATGGACCCCTGAAAATGATGCGGATGCTAAATTCAATATCAGCCGCATTCCATTGGCAGAGCGCTTTCTGAACGATAGTGTACTTTTAAGTGATAAGAAAAGCAAACATCCCGGTATAATTGCTTTAATGGCTCCACATACGACCAGCAATCATCCTTCTCAAGGGTTTTCATCCGTGGAACATTATGCATTTCCTTACTGGCAATACATAGATTATTTTGTGCAATGGGGTGGTTCTGCAGCGGAAGGTATTATAGTGCCACCGGCATCTCCTTGGACCGATACCGCCCATAAAAATGGCGTAAAAAGCATTGGAACCGTATTCTTTCCACCCAATGTTTATGGAGGTGTAGAAGAGTGGGTGTATCAATTTTTGAAAAAAAATGAAGATGGTAGTTTTCCGATTGCGGATAAATTAATTGAAGTGGCGGAAACATATAATTTTGACGGCTGGTTCATAAATCAAGAGACCTATAACCTAAAGGAAGACACAGGGCCGTTAATGCTCGAATTTATAACCTATTATAGAAAAAAATCTGATTTAAAATTAGTTTGGTACGATGCCATGATCCATGACTCTAGGGTAATATGGCAGGATGAATTGAACAGCCATAATGAACTATTTTTTCAAAAGGGCGAAACAAATATGTCAGACGTATTTTTTATCAATTTTAGGTATAACGAAACAAACCTAGAGGACAGTAAGGCACTGGCAAATTCATTAGGGAGAAGCGAATGGGATTTGTATTCAGGTATAGATGTTCAAGGCAAAAGTTTTAAAACACCGGTACAGTGGAATATGTTGTATGAAGACGGAAAACCTAAAAATACATCTATTGGTTTGTATTTCTCAAATTCTACGTTCAATGTCTCGGAAAGCAAAGCACCTGAAGAAGTATATAGAAATGAAGAAAAGTTCTGGAACGGAGGTGAGCCTATTGAAACACGTTTTGGGGAAGACCGAACATGGTTGGGTTTTGCAGATTATTTTACACCAAGGAGCGTAATTAAAAAGTTGCCTTTTCATACGAACTTCAATTATGGCTTAGGAAGATTTTATAAAGAAGAAGGAAAGCTTTTATCCGATAAAGAATGGCATAATTTAAGTAACCAGGATATTCTACCTACTTGGCAATGGAAAATAGACAGTACTAAAATAAGAGCGAACATAAGTTTTGAGGATAGTTTTGAAGGAGGCAGCAGTATCTTCCTAGAAAGTCTGGAAGATGCCGAGCTACCGTTGTATAAAACGAGGATTTTACTGGAGAAACCGCTAAAATTAGAAGTTGTTTCTAAAAGTAAAGGCAATTTGGATTTGGAAATTACTTGTCAACTATCCAATGGCGAACTGTTAAGTTTTGTGCTAAAGCACACGGATTCTTGGCATAGAAACCGATTTACGGTTCCTCAGAGGAAAGATGTTAGACTTACTTGTGTTGGTATAAAATCCGTAGGTGTGGGTACCGCTTATATAGGAGAAATAGTAATTAGGCCAAATAAAAAGGAAAAAATACCTACACCTATGTTTTCTGTTGAAGCACTTCCATTGGAAAAGAAGACAGAATTGTTTATCCATTTTAACGAGATAAAAGAAGGCGTCTCACATAACATATATATGTTGGACAGGCAAAATAAAAAAAGGTGGTTAGGTAAGACTGCTAGTCAAGATTATTATATTGCCGATGTTCCATTTTCTGATGAAAAAATAACTTTGATTGCACAGCCAGTAGGACTTGGTGGAACTAAAGGAAAACCTGTTTATAAACAGATACGCATTAAGTAGGGCCATTGTCAAACTTCCAGTCGAATGGTTTTCAAGTTGCTCTTTCCGAGTCTTGGGATAATTACTCGCATACTCCAATTTTCCATGAGGATGGGTATTTACAGTATTTTTTTCGTTTAGTTATACAACTTAGTAATCGTTTCGGGTAGTAACCAAGAAAGAAGGGTTTATTAAATTTTCCTCGCGATTTATGAAACCTCGTGTGGCCAATAGAGTTTTACTATCGGGTATTTAAAAGATTTGCTACCTAACAATGGGTCATACGTTTGGCAATACCTCTATTTTAACCATAGTAAAGGATATCGAATAGGCATGTTCCGAACCACTTCCGGTGTTTTAAAATCCGAGTTCAATTCATTAAAAAGGGTTAGATACTTTTGCTCATTAAATGCTAAACCTCCGAAAAGGAGAAAAGGATGACTAACAGGCCACTCATCCCAATACATTACGTCTTTTTGATGCGGCCAGCTACTTTTGTCCTTAACATAAGGAAATAAAAACGAAATACCTCTTTGTATTCCTTTACCATCCTCTGTAGTGTAGGTAAAAAGATTATCTTCTGAAATGGAAAGCACTTGACAAAGTCCAGTCATAACATCCAAATTGAAAAGTGAATACCCGTAAGGCTTTGTCCGTTCTAACTCCAATGGGAAAGAACCATTATTTGTCATCTGTTGGGGAAGTAACACGGTCTTATACATGTTTCTTGCAAATTCCATTTGCTCCTTATTGCCCACTAATTCTGAGAACACAGCAACTTGTAACGCCCAACAAACGCTGTGGTTGTTTCCATTGTCCCTTTCCGCGATACCGTAAGGATGTTTTGTAATCCATTCTAAATAATCTGAGAACCATTTTTTAATGCCGGTTAAATCTTTTTGATTTATTACCCCTGAATCTTGGATGGCCATGACGGCTTTAGCTACCTCCAACAAATGAATGGTATCTATGATACCGATACCTCTTCCTGTTACCCTTCCCATTATAGCTTGGCCATATAACAAATTGGGGTTCATTCTAGTATCAGGATGTAAGAACCAAGCTTGTAAGTGAGGGACTAATTGTTCTGCGTAGTCTTTATTTTTGGTTAGTAAATACGAAGATGCCAATGCTCCTGAAATTTGGCTAAAGCGTATCATGGCCTTGCGGTGAGCTGTAAAATTTTCAGGATTGGTCATTCCATCCTTTCGTATGTAAGGACCGTCCGGATTTTCTGGATCGGGCCACCAATAATCTCCTTCAGAATAAAAATCATGCTTAGTGCCTGCGCTTCTTTCACATATGGATGCGGTTACGGTAACCGGTTCAATATTCATATATTCAGCAGAACGTTCTAAAACCATTTTTCTCTCTTTATCAAAAATAGGGACTTCAAAATTTGTCTTAGTTGTAGTATATCCAGGGAACAAAAGCAAAAGAGGAATTACGAGATATTTCATATACTAATCTACTAAAAATGCCATGATTGCCTAAACAACCATAGCATTTACCTAACAACTCAAATGTTATTATTTCTTAATGGTCAAATAAGTCCCTTTAAAATTCTGATTGAGCACCGTCACCTTTAAGTCAGTATTGGTATCATCGGGTATGATTTCTATGGACGCTTTGCCGTTAGCCATTCCAATAATCTCACTTCCTGTTGGTGTACCTTTATTCTTTAAGCTTTCTCCACCTTCCAAGCACTGAAAATATACCTTTTCCTCATAATCTAGACAACGGAGTCCGTTTTCATCCTCCGCTATTGCGGTTATCAGATAATTACCGTTCTTTAATTTATTTGCGGAAAGTGTCAAGCTTTTTACACTACTGTTTTTAGTGAAGCGATAGTTTACCGTTAATGTATCGTTTACCATATTACCGTTGCTATCCTTACCCGTGGCAACGAGTGAGTTTGAACCAGCTGCAAATTGAACGTCCCAAGTTAGCCCGGATGCAGGGAAGTTTGTAATATCTTTAGTTTTCGTTCCCAAATCCGTTCCATTGTGCAATAAGGTTACTTCTTCGCAGTTGCTGAAAACACTAATGTTTCTGGCTAGGCCTTTTGGCCCCTGTCTTTCGGTCCAAGTATGGGACTCTATGTAGGCAAAAGGCTCCTTGGCCCAATAACTTTTAAAAACATAATAGGCGTCCTTTGGTTTTCCGTTACGGTCTACAAGACCCTTTTGGTTCATATAGGGTATGTCGTTCTCTGGACGCAATGGCGTTCCAAAATCCTTAAAAGCCCATTGTGCATTACC
>JBARUM010000649.1:0-12470 GCA_049645725.1 Maribacter sp. | reverse complement strand
CCTTTCGCGTTCGTAATCCAAAAAGGTCCACCACCGGGCTCGCCTTCATTTTTTACCATCCCACAGATACGCACTGGTCTGTTTAGCTTATCTTTTAGGACTTCTATTTTTGCTTCGTTTGATAACTCATTAAAACGCGCATCAAATCGAACGTTCAATCGTTCTTTTAAAAAATCTTTGATTTCGACAATATTTTGATCAGCATTTATATTTACTTCTAAGTTCTTAGCATAGGAAAACGCTTTTTCCTGAACTTGTAACAATACTCCTGCCAATACCTTTTTACTTTCCGCAACGGCAGCAGCATCTTTCATTACAGCTACATTGTCTATATTTTTTATAAAAATAATATCCGCATCCTGATCGTTCAAGTTCTCTATGAGCGCTCCGTGGCCTCCAGGACGAAATAACAAAGACCCGTCCGGATTTCTAAAAGGTTCATTATTCATGTCTACGGCGATGGTGTCCGTGGACGGTTTTTGAAAGGAGTAATCTACCTTAAACTGGGTCTTGGTATCCTCGGAGATTTTTTCCCTGACTTCGTTCAACTCAAAATTGAACATTGTTTCGTGCTGTTCGGAAATCGTAAAATGAAGATTGGATTTTCCCTCGGCACTTGCATATGCAGCACCTTCTTTTAAATGTTCTTCAAATGGCGTTGCAGCTCCTTTTGGATATTCATGAAAAGGTAACAAGCCTTTTGGATAAAACCCATAGTTAAGGGCGCTTTCGTTCAATAGCTCATTGACAAAAGCATATACTTCTTCTCCCTTAGTATTAGTAGTCCCCTCTAATCTGCTTTTCACATTTTTATAGAAAGGGAATTTTTCAAGTCCGTCCGCAAACACTTTCATGTCCTTATCATTAGTTTTCTCCAGATAGGCTTCCAAAGTTTGCTCTTTTGGATTGTAGCTCTCTAAAAAATTGAACAATGCCTTGAACATTCGTGAGGCGGCTCCGGAAGCCGGCACAAACTTTAGAATGGACAGTTCTGGCAATTTCTTCTCAAAAAGCTCTACTAATTCCTCTTCCTCAGTTTTTGAAAATTTATAAATACCATTACCTACCACAGCAGCGTTTTTTAGGTTTACAAAAGGTATTCCTTCCTTAAAAGTATTTATCTGCTCGTGAACCTTGGCTATGTTTATCCCTTTTTCCGCTAACTGTTCTTTGTCTTTATCTGTTAATTGCATCATTTTTTCAATAAATTATCTATGTGTTTTACTGCAGTTTTTAGTCGCTCTTTTTTATCACCTTTTAAGATAACAAAATTACGCCCGTACTTCTCTAATGTGCTTTGAAAATAAGAAAACATTTCCTTTCTCTCCGTAGGTTTATCTCTTAAATCATCAGCTTCCCAAGGAATATCTATATATGTCAATAGATAAAGGTCATAGGTGTTTTCCAATGCGTATTTTTCTAGGACAGGATTACAATCCCCTACATAATAAGCCTCGGAATATACTTTGGTCTCCAATAAATCAGTATCGCAAATTAATACATCTGTTGCTTTGGTCACCAATTCGTTTTCCAATTGCATTTGCCCCGCCGCTATGGGTAATAAATCATTAGGTTCACAAGTTTTACGCTCATTGTTCCATTTCTGTTGTAAATATTCGCGGGCATACTCTGGCACCCAAACTGTATTATAATATCCGGCCAGTTGTTCTGACAAAGTAGTTTTCCCGGTAGACTCTGGCCCAAAAAGGACTACTTTAATAATGTTCGAGGACTTTTGTTTAAATTTTTCTTCCATGATTTATAACCGTAAAAGGCAATAATCGTTAAAATAGCAAAAAGGATTGAACTAAAAATAAGACCTTTATACCAATATAAGGGTATAGTTATTATGTCCCCAACAATCCAATAAATCCAATTTTCCAATTTCTTTTTAGCCATTAACCACATGCCGACAAAGAAGATTGCGGTAGTAAATGTATCTACATAAGCCGTCCAAGTATCATATCTATTGGTTGCGTAGTAAATGAGAAAAACAAAAACGATAGCGCTTACAAACAAGAGTAAGGACCATTTTTTCTCTTTTAAAGTGGTTTTTGTGATGGGTATAAAATAAGTTTCATCAACCTTACGTGTCCATAAATACCAACCTATGATACTCATGATAAAGTAATATGTATTAATAAGCATATCTCCCAAAAGACCATAATACAGTAAGATGTATGCTGCAATACCTGTACCGACCAAGCCAGTTGGATACACTAGAATATTCTCCTTTTTAGAATACCAAACACTCAAAAGTGCAAATACTACACTTATGAGTTCAAGTGTAATAATATGGTATGGCACACCCTCATACTGTGCAAACAGCCAATCAAAAATGGGGCTCATAATCGCTTCTATCTGATTTTACCAACTTCATGTACAACAAACCTTTGTCCATTAAATCAAAAGCAGTTTTTATTTCTGTTTGAAGTACTTTCATGACGATATCATATTCGCCAAAAACTTGAGTACTCAAAGGATTCTCAAGAATAGTGAGCCCAGAAGCTCTAAGCTTTTTTATAAAATTGATGATATGTTCTTCAAAATCATCCTGTAAAGGAGAAAAAGTAAGTTCTACGGAGATGTTCATTTTTTGGGTTTTGGCAAAACTACTAATAACTAATTACTATTTCCTAGGCGAATGGCATATACACAGGTAAAGCCTTCAAACTCCAAAAAATCTATACTATAATTAGAGATTTGTCCCTTGTATAAAATTTCTGCCGTCGTTTTACTCTCCGCAAATGAAAAATCCGCAACATTAATATGGTGTAAAAAGCTAATTCCTGGCTGACCGTATATTTTATAGAGCGATTCCTTGGCACCCCAAACAATAGTTAATTTTCTAACGATAGCTGCTGTATTGGCCAAAGTTCTATATTCCTCGAAAGGCGTGAATTTATGTGCTATTCTTAGAATCTTTTCGCGCTGCATTTCTACATCTATTCCAACCTCATCCATCTTACTAATAATTATAGCGGTAAAATTACGGGAGTGTGTTATAGATATGAATTTACCATCCTTTAAATGTGGTTTCCCGGTCTCATCATAATATAAATCAGTATCCAAATAACCGTACAAAGCCAATAAATGACGAATACTTAAAAAAGCTCTACGGTGCATTTGGGATTTCATACCGTCAAAACGACGCTGGCAGTTAGCGCTAAGTTGAATCCCCTCTCCTAAAAACTCCTCGGTCTCATCAACATTCCAAATAGCTAAAGATGTATTGGTATTTACTGTTATAGTTTTGTAAAGCGGCATGGGATTCTTTGTCTATTTTGTACCTTCGCAGCTTAATAAAAAAGCTATACGCTTACGAACGAAAGTAAAAAGAAAAAAAGATATGAGCACCAAAACTATTCCATTTGTACCTTATAAGATAAAGGATATTAGTCTAGCCGGATGGGGAAGAAAAGAAATTGAATTGGCGGAAGCCGAAATGCCCGGATTGATGGCATTGCGCGAGGAATATAAAAATGAACAGCCTTTAAAAGGTGCACGTATTGCCGGGTGTCTACATATGACCATCCAAACGGCCGTGCTCATTGAAACTTTAGTTGCCTTAGGTGCAGACGTTACTTGGAGTTCTTGTAATATTTTTTCTACTCAGGATCAGGCGGCAGCGGCCATTGCCGAATCTGGTGTTCCGGTGTATGCCTGGAAAGGTATGAACGAAGAGGAGTTTGATTGGTGTATAGAACAGACCTTATTTTTTGGTGAAGATCGCAAACCCTTAAATATGATTTTAGACGACGGCGGCGATTTAACCAATATGGTGTTGGATAGATATCCTGAACTCGCTACTGGTATTAATGGTCTTTCCGAAGAAACAACCACTGGTGTACACAGGTTGTATGAACGCTTAAAAAATGGGACTTTACCCATGCCGGCAATTAATGTAAATGACTCCGTGACCAAATCCAAGTTTGATAATAAATACGGCTGTCGTGAAAGTGCTGTGGATGCTATACGTAGAGCCACGGACACCATGTTGGCAGGTAAAAAAGTTGTTGTTGCGGGCTACGGTGATGTGGGTAAGGGAACTGCTGCTTCTTTTAAAGGAGCTGGTTCTATTGTCACCGTTACGGAAATTGACCCAATCTGCGCCTTACAAGCTTGTATGGACGGTTTTGAAGTGAAGAAATTAGAGACAGTCATCGGTAATGCGGATATTGTTATCACTACCACTGGAAATAAAGATATTATTCGAGCCGAACATTTTGAAGCTCTAAAGGATAAGGCAATCGTTTGTAATATTGGGCATTTTGATAATGAAATTGACATGTCTTGGTTAAACAACAATCATGGCAACACAAAGGATGAAATTAAGCCGCAAGTTGATAAATACACCATTAACGGTAAGGATATTATCATCTTGGCAGAAGGCCGGTTGGTAAACCTAGGTTGCGCTACAGGGCATCCGAGTTTTGTAATGAGCAACTCCTTTACAAACCAAACCTTAGCTCAAATAGAATTATGGAAACATAAAGACAACTATGAAAACGATGTGTACATGCTTCCAAAACATTTAGATGAAAAAGTAGCTAAATTACACCTGTCCCGTTTAGGGGCAGAACTTACTGAGCTCAAGAAAGACCAGGCAGATTATATTGGTGTAACTGTAGAAGGCCCTTTTAAGCCAGACTACTATAGATACTAAATATATCCGATATTCTTAAAAAACAAATATGTTCCGTTTGAGCGCTGTCGAGACCTATTTTTAGTTCTCGACAGTGATCACAAGGACATTTTCTTATTCATAGTCTTAAATGACCATTCTACTTACAGGTGCAACTGGAACACTTGGTTCCCGGATTTTATTCTCTCTTTTAGAAGAGAGACTGGATAGTATCGAACATATTTTTCTTCCGGTACGGGAGAGAAAATCCAGCTCCCCTAAAAATAGGATTTTTGAAATGTTGAAAAGTGGTTTTGCACCTAAATTTGTAAAAGACAATATTAAAGTAATTCTAGCCAAAATTACCGTAATATCCGCCAAGGATATTTTAAACCCTGAGCGATTTTTATCCGGTGTTCAGATTACCTATTTCATACATTCAGCAGGTTTTGTAAATCTATCCACTTTGCCTGAGGCCAAGGATGAAATCTTTAAAGAGAACCTTGACTTTACAAAGTCTATATTTAAAGCTTATTCTAAAATAATTGACAAGTTTATTTATATAAGTACTGCTTTTTCTGCGGGCAATGTTGGCGGACTCATCCCAAACGATTATTTAAAAACAGAACCTGCCAATCATAGAAACCACTATGAAGCTTCCAAATATGCCTCTGAAAAGTTTTTGGTAGAGGCAGGAGCATTAGCCAACATACCTATTCAAATATTAAGACCAAGCGTGTTGGGAGGCAATATAATGGATGTACCCAACTTCTTTATTTCAAAACATATGGTTTTCTATTTATTCGCCAAATTCTTTCATAGAAGCACCTCAAAGGATAGTGTTCGCATTACAGCACATCCGGAGAGTGGTTTGAACATTATTCCAACAGATTATGCCGCCAAGGTTATTGTGGCTGTCTTTGATACCGCCATTGAACAACTTAACATAGTACATTGGAAAACAACACATATAACCAAGGGAATTACAAAGATTTTGGAAACGGTTGCATTTGACAATTTTAGTATTACCCAAAATTTAGTAACTGCAACATCTAGTTTCGAATCCAAATTAGAAAAATTTTATTATGACACCATTGGTGTTCATTTAACCCCGTACCTTACCTCCAAACCTTGTGAGTGGGATACCACACTTCTGCAGCAAATTTTACCAATTCCAGCTTACAACTTAGAAGAGTACTTAGGTAATACTATAAAATTTGCTAAAGCACAAGGATTCAAGGATCAGCGGTGGTAATTCAATATTATCCATAAGATATTTTTTTAAAATTCTGAAAATCAAAGGCATTATATTTAACCACGGGTTATCAAATGAAAATTTGTCGTATAATAAAACCTGCTCAGGATTTCAAAAATAGAATTCACCCTGGAATATAGTACGGTTTACTTGTTTGAAGGTTTTACATTTTTTACCAAGAAAACATAATCTTGGTAATCTCCATTGGCAGCTTCCTCAAAACAGACCAAATATTGGTTTTCAACCATCACACCAGCAGCATCTCGAATAGGGTAAATTCTACATGCGTGAGCCGCATGCTCATCAAACAAAAGGGAATTCAATTCATCCTCGGAATATGCTACATGTGAAGGACTTGTCGTATAAAAACCAAAAGTATTTTTACCAGGATCAAAACTATTCTCACCTTTTATAGTGGACGGATATAAGGTTTGGTGTTCTGGATAGGAATTTGAATTGGAAAGAATACCAACCTCATGATGTTCGGGCATGCTACCGTCAACCATATAGTATCCAAATGGCAATTCAAATGGAGGGCTGTACCTTGCTACTGGAATCATCTGGACATTACCCTCATTTGCTTTTACAAAGTTTGATGGTTCCAATTCATCCCCCATTAAATCTGGTTTAATATGATTTCCTAAACTTGTCCACCCTACATCTATCCGGTATCCCAAAGTACTAACCACATCAGCCAAGGGGGGTTCATTCTTACCCTCTAAAGCCTTCGTGCTCAGTGCTTTTAATGGAAAAGAGAATTTTTTATTTGTATCTGCACTTAGTATAAGAGCTGCATTTGCAATCCCAATAAAATCTTCCTTAGGATGAAATGTTACTAAAATAGTAACAGTTTCATTACTGTTTATTTTTTTTATCTTGGAAGATTCAACTTGAAACATATCGGCATGTTCGCCTTTCGTTTCAATATAGATATTGTTTAATTGCCCTCCGGTATTGGTAAAACTAATCTTTCCTGCTTTGCTTTGTTCTCCTTTTATTGCCGATAAAACCACCCCTTCATCCATTATTTTCTCCATAGGTTTACCTTTATTTTCACATCCGTTTAAAAAAAAACCTAAAACAGCAGTTACTAGAATTGTTTGTTCAAATAGCTTCATATTTTCCTAATGATTATATGCAAAAAATACGATAAATATTGGGTAATACTTGTTTTCTATGGAAAAACCTCACACTAAACTTTATTATGGTGTAGCAACCAATAACAAGACCCTACGCTCAAAATATTCATTCTCTATAACAGACGATAATGACTTCCTTATCAAAAACAATATGGCACACGAATTAAAGTAAGTTATTTATTTCCTGTCATTTCCTTATCTCATAAATGTAATTAGTGCGAGAATCTGTGGTTATTTTTTAAATCATTTCCCTTTTAGAAGTGTTTTACCGTTCTTCGCACCAAAATTTTAAACATGGTGATATTTGTAGACATGGACGAGGTAATCGCTGATACTTATGGCGCACATATAGAAATATATAACGCCGAATTTAAAGGACAACTTACCGCTAAAAAATGCCTAGGAACCGAAGTTTGGAGAATGGTGCCCGAAGCACATCAAGAAAGTGTGCGAAAACATGCCTCTAGAAGAGGTTTTTTCAAAAATCTCAAGGTTATTTCCCATAGCCAAGAAGTATTGCAAAAACTATCTGAAAAGCACAATGTTTACATAGCTTCGGCCGCTATGCAGTTCCCAAATTCCTTAGAAGAAAAAAGTGATTGGCTGGACGAACACTTCTCGTTTATCCCTTGGCAAAATAGAATTTTGTGTGGTCATAAGCACATTTTAAAAGGAGACATTCTAATTGACGACCGTAGTTATAACCTAGAACGTTTTGATGGTCGTGCAATACAATTCACCTCTCCCCATAATGTTAATACACAAGGTTTTGAAAGAGTGAATTCTTGGTTGGAAATTGATGAGAAACTATTGTAATTAGGTTATCCGGATTAAAACAACGGTTCTAAAGCAAAAAACCCTTACTTTCGGAAGTAGGGGTTTTTTTGTTTTATATAATGAAGGATTTCTTAAGCCTCAAAAGGCTCAATAGAAACGAATGATTTACCTCCTGCTTTCTTTTCAAATTTTACCATACCATCCACACGAGCGTGCAATGTATGGTCTTTCCCAGCATAAACATTTTCGCCAGGATTGTGTTTTGTTCCACGCTGTCTAACAAGAATGTTTCCAGCGATTGCAGCTTGGCCACCAAATATCTTTACTCCTAAACGTTTAGATTCGGATTCCCTACCGTTCTTAGAACTACCTACACCTTTTTTATGTGCCATTTTGTTACGGTTTTATTTATTTATGAATGGAGTGAAAAATTACTTCCTGCCTCCGTCTAAATTATCTTGTAATTCTTTTAGCTCATCCCACTTTCCATCAGCAGCCAATTTAGCCTGTTGTGGCCAAGTGTTAGCAACTAAATGCGCCAACCTAGAACTTGCCTCTGACAAAATTGCCTCTATAGCTTCTGGCTTTGCTTTAGAAATTTTTACAAATGTATCTAATCCAGCATTCACCAGGGCTTCGGCAGCCTTTGGTCCTACACCTTCAATTTTCTTCAAATCATCCGCTTTCCCCTTAGCTGCCTTTGGCGCAGCTTTCTTTGCCGGAGCTTTTTCAACTTTTGGCTTAGATGCAGCGGAAACTTCAACAGGAGCAGATTTTCCGTCTGCCTTCTTTGATTCAGTTTTGGAAACCGGTTTCGCTTCTTTTTTTGCTGGAGCGTCTTTAATGGCTCCTTTGGCCACAATGGACTCGATAACGATCTCGGTTAAAGATTGGCGGTGACCGTTTTTCTTTCTGTAACCTTTACGCCTTTTCTTGTGAAAGACGATAACTTTATCACCTCTTAGGTGTTTAATGACTTTGGCCTCAACAGCGGCGCCGTCTATGGCCGGGGCGCCAACAGTAACGTTCTTACCATCATCCAAAAGAAGAACATTGCCAAAAGTTACCTTTTTGCCTTCCTCAGTCTGTAAACGGTGAACGTACACTTTTTGGTCTTTTGCAACTTTGAACTGCTGCCCTGCCATCTCTACAATTGCGTACATATTGTTAAAAATGTATAATTAAAACCTGATGGATTTTTTCCAAAGGCGGGTGCAAATATACTCCTTATTGATTAATTTACAAGGGTTTTTTAAGGAATTTAGCTCTCCTTAGCTTTCAAATTATTAGTAGATTTAAAAAGCTGCATAAAAGATAAGGTAAGAACTATAGTGGTCACAAACCCCATAGTGGCAACGACAAGAAAAACAATAGCCTCAAAGCTTTTATATGTACTTGCCCATTTTGTTGAAAGCTCCTCCAAAAACCCTGGAGAAAGTTCGGTAGAATATAGCGCAAAAAAGAGGGTGAAAATAAGTGTTGCAACGCCTCCCGTAACCAATCCGGCCATAAAGCCGGTACCATACCTGAAAGCGCTTCCTTTTTTAATTTTGTAATATTTTATTGCCTCATAGATACTAAAACCAGTAATGACCCCATTAAAAAGACTATAAAATACGTTGGTGTGTAATCCTAGTAAGGATAAGATTAGAAAGTAGGCTATTAAACAACCACTTGCGGCAATCCCAAACCTTATAGGTAAAGCATAATTTTTCATAAAATTTATTTGATTTATATCCCATAAGTTAATAAATAAATAATTCAATACTAGTATAATTTTATGTTAAAGAATAATTGCGCTAAAGCGCTCTCTACAAAATTCCATTTTATACAAAATTGAATAAACAGCGCAGAAATTTAGTGTAGAAATTACCAAACCAGTGGTTCCCGACAAAAGAAGTAACGTTCTAAAAAATTCATAGGATTGATGGTAGATCACCATCCATTTCAAATAAAGTTTGAACTTATTTCATTAAAAACCCCGCTTCATGGAGCAGGGTTTTTTTTTCACATAAGCATGGTAATAAACACTAACCTATTTTTCTAACCTTGGCTTCTCCTATAATAATGCCACTGTCTACATCTGGATTGCCATCATAGTTTATGGTTGTCTCACCGTAACAGGTAACTTTTAAATGGTCTGAAACCTGTACTCTAAAGTTACTCTCGCCGTACGCAGTAATTTTTGTTTCTGTATTACCCATTTCCAATGTATTTACCTCACTCTCACCATAGGCCCTGTAAACTTGTCTTTCTACTTTACCATCGGCAATTTCTAAGTAGCTTTCGCCATAAATGGCAACTGTAAGGTCATCTAAGGTAAGGCCATCAAAATAAACCTTGGATTCTCCGTAAATGGCCAATTTCAACTTCTCTTGATCCATCGGACTTTTTACCTCCACTATTTCCTCTCCCCTTATGGAAAGGTTTTTTATTGTCTTATAAGTGATTTTGGTAGTAGCCATAGTCCCGTTATAAATAGATTTTTTCCCTTTCCAATTATCGTTGGAAACGCGCTCAGATTTGGTCACTGTTTTGGCACCATCCAGATAAATTCGCAAAGTATTGCCCTCTACCTCTATATTAATTTTATCCAAAGAAATTTTTGCGTTCTCTATTAGCACAGATTCTTTGGCACCTTGTACCAATTCTACCTCAATATGCGGACTTATTATTATTTTCTCGAATGCATCAACATTTACTGTTTTAGTTTGAGCAAAGACACCTACAACTGTGCAAAAAAATGCTACTAATGTTCCAATTGCTTTTTTCATAACTGTTCAATTTTTGATTAGACTTCGAACTAAAGACTAAACAAGGAACTGCTTTGTTACACTTTTTACAATAAGTGAGGCTGTTTTTTTTTCTTATTTACCATCCAAACCCCAAATAAAATTATCAGACCTCCAAGAAATTGATACCAACTTATAAGTTCACCGTCCAAAACACCCCATAAAATCGCAACTAAGGGAATGGTATAGGTTACAGATGCAGCGAAAACAGGACTGGAGAGTTTTATCAATTTATTAAAAAGAATATTGGCCAAAGCCGTTCCCAGTAAGGCTAAAGCGAGTAAGTACCATACCGAATCCTTCATTAAAGGATTCACTGTAAATTCTTTAAAAACCCCTGTAAATGAAATTACAACAAGCGCGGGTACAAATGCTACGCCAAAACTAGCTGTAGTTACCGCCAACGGACTTAAATGCGATAAATTCCTTTTTATAATATTGATATTAAAGGCATATCCCAAGGCAGAGGCAATTATAAAGATAGAATACCAGTAATTCTGATTTGAATTAAACTCCATTCCTGCGGCAATCAATACAACGGTACCTAATAACCCAATACCTACCCCAAGTATTTGTCTTTGGGTGATTGCCAACCCAAAAAGTGCTATACCTACCAGAGTGGTACATAAAGGAGCAACTGAATTGAAGATGGAGGTAACTCCACTATCTATTTGAGTCTGAGCAAGGGCAAAGAAAAAAGGTGGAAAAAAAGAACTGCATAAACCTGCAATGATAGTCCATTTCCAATCTGTTCTGGATAAGTTTTTTAAGGATTTAAATCCAATAACAAAAAGTAAAAACGACGCGAAGAGAATTCTTAAACCTCCTACCTGCATAGGTGTAAAACCAAGTAATGACCTTTTAATTAAAATAAAAGAGGATCCCCAGATTAGGGAGAGTACAATAAGATATACCCATTTTTGGGTTTGTTCTTTCAAATCACGTCAATTTTCTACAAAAGTGAAGCTTTTTTATGATAAAAAAATATCCTAGATAAAATTGAGAATATAACTTTGGCAAAAATTTAAAGGTGAGGTATTTTTCTTCTACTTTTTTTGTTCTTCTATATATTATTGCCATGACAAGACCTGTCATGCCTTTGTTTGAATATATTATCAACGAAGATTACATAGCCGAATTTCTTTGTGTAAATAAGGATAAGAAGGATAAGGTAGAACTACAATGTAATGGTAAGTGTTATCTAATGCAGAAGTTACAGGAACAGAATGAGGAAAAAAAACAGAACTTGCCCAAAATTGCAATGGAAGAGTACCCCATTGGATTTGTTTCATTCATGATAATAACGTTTGACCCCAAGAACGTGGTTAATTTTTTGATTGAATCCGATTATCAAAACTTCTACAGCTATCTATTCCTTGGAAATAGCTTCCATCCCCCGAATCTTATAGTACAACATTCTTTATAGCATTGGTTAATATTCTTGTTTAGTCATTGATCAAGGCTTATCACGCTATTACTATAAATTTAAATATTCAAAAAATGAAAAATTATTTTTTGGCCATCTTAACAATGGCCACTATTGCTATATATGCCCAAGAACCAAATACAATTATCAATGAAAAGTGGACTGCCGGCAGACCAGATGGACACGCTCCAATATCAGTTATGGGAGACCATATGCACGGCAAAGGAGAATGGATGTTCAGTTACCGTTACATGTATATGAACATGGAGGGCTTAAAACAAGAAGGCAATGACGCCTCTTTTGATGATGCTCTTGCCGATTATATGGTTACCCCTACTAAAATGCCAATGAACATGCACATGTTAGGCAGCATGTACGCGCCCAGTGATAAATTAACCCTTCTGGCCATGATAAATATTGTATCAATGGAGATGGACCATGTTACCCGGATGGGCGG
>JBARUM010000648.1:0-2176 GCA_049645725.1 Maribacter sp. | reverse complement strand
GGGCATCCAGGTCATCATAGCCCGATGCCTGTAAGAACGATATGGGGTCCTTGGCCAATGCACGCATATTATACTCTTTACCTTCGGCATCCTCAAGTCGAAGCGATAGCGTCTGATTTCCCCCACCTGCCCTTTCAACATTTAATCCACCATATAGTGTGTCGAGTAGCGCTACCGGTGCTTCAACTTCTAGTCCATAAACGTACCGATAGTGTTTACCCCATTTCTTTTCATATTTGGAATCAACGTCAACTATTTCGGGTGGATATATTGAACTGCTGAACCTTGCAGGAAATGTCTTAGGCAGTTTATCTATGTCGTAAAGCGGTTTGACTGGATAAGCTTCCTTTTCATACAACAAGATTAATTCTTTCTTATCGTCCAATCCGTAATAGGACACTTTAGAGTTTCCGTCTTTGAACAGTCTCAATTCAGCAAAGCCAATACTGCCCGATGAAAAGTGGCCATTCTTAGCTAGTGTGGCTCCTCGTGATGCACTTGAAGTACCCGATACAATCTGTCTGACGTGGTCTTGTTCTATGTACTCCAAGGCTTGCTCATGACCAGAAAGCAAAAATGCGCGAGGTGCTTGTCTTAATGCGGATTCAACTTCGGACATCAATTCGTTCATCATCGGATTGAGCCTGTCCTGTTGCGATATGCCCCCTTGTGTTCGCAAAGCGGACCATATACCACCTATAATAGGCATAAAAGCATTTTCAGAAGTCGGATTGAGTAGTATTGAGGAGGGCAAATAACCATTGTGAAAACCATTCGAATAGAGCGGGTGGTGCATTGCCAAAAGCACGGTCTTATGGCTAGCTTTCTTTATTTTATCTCTTAGTTCGATAAGAAATTGTTCTCGGGTCTTAATTTCACACTTATCGTTTATCTTGGGCATTCGGTCCCAATTCTGGACGTACCACTGGGAATCAACGATAATGAGTTCTATCTGATCGTCAACGTCTATGGTTTCGATCGGGCAACCTTTTTCAGGTTGATAATTTTCACCATCAAGTAAATTATCTTCGAAATAAGTCTCAACGGCATCTAAGCCTTTGCCTCCCTTTTCCTTCCATTCTCGTTCCCCTGGAATAATTAACTTATTGCCAGTCAAGCTACGTAGCAATTGGGTAATTGCGCCTAATTGTTGCTTAATGGCTGCGTTCTCGAGCATATTATTTTTAATATTATCACCAAGAAAAATAAGATAGTCATCTTGGTTGTAGGTTTTGAGCCGCTTTTCAACGTGAACATACAAATCATCATTCATACCACTTGATTTTGCGCCAGAATTACCCAAGAGCAGGAAACGTTTAAAGTCTTTTTTTTCTACAGAGTACGCCTGTTTTATTTCTGGAATAGAATCCGCTTCGATTCGTATCAAGGACTTTTTTGTTGAACAATTCGTCAATAAAATTATGAGTAGAAATGCTGTAGAAAATAACTGAAATTGGTTGATTTTTGTTTTATTGGTCATAGGCTAATGTATGTTAAATTATTTATATTGAGTTATAGGGTTATAAGATGAAAAGTAATCCAGCTGGTCTTTACATATTTGTTTGCAATAACTCTTTTTGTAAATTATTAAAGAAAAAACTTGTTTTTTGACACAGTACCAATTAGTTGTTAGTTTGGTCTTTGGGCGAATGGCGACAGCTATATTTTATTCAAACAAATGATGAGGGATGGGTTTCGATTTTAAATTTGTCGATTTATCAGACTTTCCCGGAGAAGAAGAAACCTTGGGGGATTTTGACCGTGCAGATCGCTCTCATCCATCTTGAGTGGTAAAATTGGGAATGTTAGGCAAATATAGTTAGATAGCCCTATTATATTTTAGATTGGTAAATTTTAAGGCTTGAAAAGGTTTGGTAACATTAAAATTTTAGAAACCGAATTAAGTAAAAAAATGAATGATGAATCTATAAATCATAATTTAATAAAAGCTCTTTCAGAAAAAAAGGAGTTCGTCCAGTTAAAACTATTATGGATGAATATAAAATTTTGAACAATTTAATAGAACCTTTGATAAAACCATATAAAAACTAGTAAATTTAAGTGTTGTTCTTAAAACGAAACACTTTATGAATAACTATTAAAATCTTATTTATTTTGGCTTAGAGGTTGGTAGTATTTTCACTACAGACTTTCTGAGTGAAGAATTTCTTATAAT
>JBARUM010000647.1:0-8705 GCA_049645725.1 Maribacter sp. | reverse complement strand
ATGTAAGGGAAGGGGAAAACTTTATTCCAGCTTCCAAAACGCCATTTGCCAAAGACAGTACTTTTGGATATTCATCTTCTGACCTCAAACACTATATCCAAGAAAAGCACAAGGGTAGCGTAAAACTAGATAAGATTGCGAGCATAGACATTGATTTACTTAGAAGTCCTTCACGAAATAAAATAACCAAAATTATTGATTCAAAAAACTATGAATATCTAGTGGTAAACGCAACGTCACATGCCGATCTTGAGGCTTTTGCCGTAGCTGCACTGGGCAGCAATGAGGATTTAATATATAGAACTGCCGCTTCATTTATTAATGCAATTATAGGTTTACGTCCTGCTACCTGTTTATTAAAAAGAGACATTATAAAAATTCCTTCTAAGAATGGTGCCTTGGTAATTATTGGCTCCTATGTTCCCAAGACAACTGCGCAATTAAAGTACTTACGAGAACACTATAACGCGCAGTATATAGAATTGGATGTAGAAGAACTCCTTTCCGATACCGACTTGAAGAATACATTGACCAACTTTGCAGGTGTTGTTGACAGTTACTTAAAAAAAGGACAAAATATTGTAGTATATACGAGTAGAAAAGTAAAAACAGGGAAATCTAAAGAAGAAAGTCTACAAATAGTAAATCTCGTTTCGAAGTCATTGACGAACTTGGTTGGGCTCTTAAGAACCAGACCTCGATTTATTTTGGCCAAGGGAGGTATAACATCAAGTGATATTGTAGTTAAATCATTACAAACGAAGCGTGCCCTAGTTTTGGGTCAAATTATAAAAGGTGTTCCCGTTTGGTCTACAGATGACAATTCAAAATTCAAAAACTTACCTTATATCGTCTTTCCCGGTAATGTAGGAAGCACGGCTGATTTGTTTAACGTGTTAAAAAAATTAGAATGAGTTCTAAAAGCTATTTTCCCAAACGTTACTTCATGATAGGCGGTACTTTTCTATTGGCCCTATTACTGTATATTGACCGTATTTGTATTTCAGTTGCTAAAGAACCTATTTCTTCGGCCTTGGATTTAAGTGACAAACAGATGGGATGGGTATTGGCCGCCTTTTCGTTGGGCTATGCCTTTTTTCAGACACCTTCGGGGATTATGGCAGATAAATTCGGTCCGCGAAAAATACTAGCTTCCATAGTGGCTATTTGGTCGGTTTTTACAGCATTAACGGGAGTAGCTTGGAGCTTTCTATCGCTATTGGTCGTACGGTTTTTGTTCGGTGCTGGGGAAGCGGGTGCTTTTCCCGGCATGTCTCGCGCAATTTACAATTGGTTTCCCTTAAAGGAAAGAGGTATCGTAACGGGTATTAATTTTTCAGGATCCAGGCTAGGTGCTGCCTTTGCCCTACCTTTAGTAGCATGGCTCATAAACGATTATGGTTGGCGAACTACTTTTTTTGTATTGGGTTGTATTGGGGTTTTATGGGCTTTAGGATGGTATTTACTGTTTAGGGATAGGCCCGAAGATCACAAAAGTATATCGGAAGCTGAGAAGGAATATATAGTGGCTACACGTCAAGACAAGCATGTTTCATTGGCAAAAGAGCGGATTAATTTTGGGCAGCTATTAAAATCAAAAAACATGTGGTTGGCCATGGGGCAATACTTCTGTAGTAACTTTACTTTTTTCTTTGCCCTAACATGGCTTTTTCCACATATAAAAGAAGAATATGGTTTGGAAACCATTGAAGCAGGATTTTATACAGCTATACCTTTAATTTTTGGGGCATTCGGGAATTGGTTTTCAGGTTGGTTAATAGACCGAACTTTTAAGACAGGAAAATGGAATAGATCACGTATTTTCCCTGCATCGCTTGGGTTCGGTTTTGCAGCAATTGGATTATTGGGAAGTATTTATATGGAAAGTGCTCCGGGCGCTATTATTTTCCTGAGTCTGGCTATTTTTGGAGCGGATATGACATTACCTCCTTCTTGGGCTTTTTGTGTAGATATAGGCAAAAAACACGCTGGAGCAATCTCAGGGACCATGAACATGGCGGGAAATATTGGAGCTTTTATTACAGCGTTGCTATTCCCATATCTATTGTCTTGGACAGGTTCTACGACCTTATTCTTCATTACAGGATCGATATTAAATGTAATTGCAATCTTTCTATGGCTACAAATGAAACCGCAAAAACATTTTACCGAGTATTAAGATGAAAACATTAAAAGGAGTTTGTGTAGGGTTAGGATATTTTAGTCAATTTCATCTGGAGGCTTGGAAAAGAATTACAAACGTGGAAATCACAGCGATATGCGATTCAGATATAGCAAAAGCCGAACTTGTTGCTAATAGGTATGGGATCAAATCATTTTACTCGAATTTGGAAGAAATGCTTCTGAGCCAAAAACCTGACTTTATAGACATTATAACCCCTCCTCAAACCCATCATGAGATTTGCTTACAAGCCGTACGTCATGGCGTACATATCATCTGCCAAAAACCCTTGGCTCCTACCCTTGAAGAAAGTGAGGAAATTGCCAAGAATATTCAGGATTCCAATGTTCGTATGATGGTACATGAAAATTTTAGATTTCAACCTTGGCATAGAGAAATAAAACTGTTATTGGACCGTAAAACAATAGGTGAAAAATTGCATGCCATTAATCTCCGTATGCGAATGGGAGATGGTTGGCAGGAAGATGCTTATATGAATAGGCAGCCCTATTTTAGGGAGATGGAACGTTTGCTTATGTACGAGACAGGAATTCATTTTATAGATGTTTTTCGCTTTTATTCTGGAGAAATCAATAAAGTCTACGCACGTTTGAATCGTTTTAATCCTAATATAAAAGGAGAGGATTTTGCTTGGGTACAGTTTGATTTTGCCAATGGCACTCATGGCTTTATTGATGCCAATAGATATAATGAAAGTCTAAATGAAAATCCAAGATTGACCTTCGGAGCAGTGTTGTTGGAAGGAAATAAAGGAAGTATAAGATTATATGAGGATGGTAAAATTACGATACAAAAATTAGGGCAATCAGAAACTCCACATTCATATTCCTTTGAGGACCGCAATTTTTCTGGTGATTGTGTTTACTACACTCAAAAACATTTTATAAAACAACTTTTATCGGACTCACCTTTTGAAACAGCTATTGAAGAATACCTTCAAAACATTAGAATACTTGAAAAAGTATACGAATCCAATGCCAGGGAAATGCCTTTGAAATGCTGATTATTTAATTCAAATCAAGTTTAAACTTCTTGTTAAGTCCTACGTAGTTGATTCCAAGATAGATTATTATTCTTCTACTAGGCTTTTTTGATGAAAAAGGACATATGGATTGGTTGATTATGAATCCAGCAAACCAATTTAAACCACAGTGATTTGACAAACAATTTCAGCAACATCTTTTGTAAAAAATACTTGTATGGGAATCGCCTCCATACCCGGCACCATATTAAAAACACGCTCTTTTTTAGTCTGTTTAATTGCAATTGGAACGTTTGCCTCCACAAAAACAAGTGCTGAATCTTTCTGTATTTCTAGTCGATTTTCTGCTGTTTGGGTTACTTTTTCTCCAGTTGGAGAAATTACCGGAAGTAATAGCGAAGCTTTATGTGCTGACGACGCACCTTCTTGGAGCTTTGCCTTGATTATAATTTCATCCTTCGAAAAATCATATTGCAGTCCATAGGTGCCTTTTTTCAGCTTTGACCCTTCCCTATCGGTCAAATGCGTGGCAACATCAAAATGTATGTTTTCGCCGTCATCGGTGAAAGTAACTTGTGCTTGAAGATCAAATAAATTACTGAACCATTGATCATCACTTACAACCTCTATTCTTGGTGTCAGGGGAATGTCCTCCCCATCTGGCTGCGGTTGCTGGTTGTTAACCTCCGCTAAAACATACTCTGCCATACTCGCAGTAAAAATAGGACCTACCCGGTCATTCCAAAGAACTGCTAAAGAACCTCCGGTAGCTGCTTGTGAATATTTCTTTTTAAAAATGACGTCGTATGAAGAAATAGTTGCTTTCCAATCGCCACGAGCAGCTAACCAAACATCTAGCTCTGGAAAATGTTTGACACCATCGGCGATAGTTCTAGGAAGAGGTTCTTTCTTGGAAAGCTGTGGTAAGGTTTCTGTATTATCTAGAATGAACGCTAAGGATTTTGCATGGGCAAAGGTATGGTGCACGCATGGTTTTACGCCATGCGAACCGTAATGAAGACCGCCTGCTAACAAACCGTTTATAGTGCAACGCTGCAAGAGTTCGGTATTTAGAATTGCGGCAGTCCCAAAAGCAGGATTACGATTTGCCATTAAAGCAAATGCAGGTTGACATCCATCTGTAGTGCGGCTACCCCAGTAACTCCATTTGTTTTGGCGCGTACCCCAGCTATTGTCCCAGGCTCCATCTGGAAGCATAAATTCCAAGTGCCCTTCCAAAGATTCGGTTAATAATTGTAACAATACTTCATCTTTTTCTAAAACTGCATACTGTACCAGGCCATTTAAAGTCTCTTCTACGTTATAGCCCAAATCTACGGGCAACAATCCTTTTACGCTAGGCTCATCTGCAGGTTTATTTTCACCGAAAAGAAGTTTATTGGGCGTTGTCAGCCAATTTGGAACCTCCTTTGCCAATACCCTACTACGACTACTATAAGCTTGGTTTTCAAAAAATCTTCCTAAAAAATTCAACGCATACACCGCGGTAAAAGCATAGTTGATATGGCTGTACTCAATAGTAAAGTTTTTATGAATAAATTCCGCGGCATTCCTCAGGCGCCGTGTCCATTCTTGCTTTATTTCTGTTGGCAGTACATGACCGTGGTGATGTAGGGCCTCCCCTAAGGCGATTGCCCCAAAAACTGTAATACCTTTCCATGATTTTGGATCGGGAATAACGGTCCAACTTCCGTCGGGCATACTCACGTTCTCAGACCACTTCATCACATTTATGGCCGCGTCTATATATTTTTGTTCCCCAGTACTATCGGCCATATAGAGAAAAGGATAAACTGCATCCATACAACGGCCATGTATTTTATTACAGGCAGGGCAAAACAACGCTCCATGCACTTTTAAATCCTCAGGTTTATTGGTTTGCACGGCAATCATCCCATCACACCACTCCTTCAATAATTTAGCCACCTGTTCTTCATATGCAGAACGTACCTTAGTCTTTTTTTCCTCGGATGAACAGCTGTATAAGGGAAACCCTAAAGCAATACTAGCTGCAGTTGACAATTGTACAAAATCTCTTCTTTTCATGGTACTACTTTTAGTATCTTGTATGCTATTGTAGTGTTATCGACGACGACTATTATAGCACTTCTCTTCCCTTTTATATTCCTTTAGTAATCTAAATGAACCTACTTTTTCTGTCCATTTTACAAAAATCCACACAATTCCATTATGTAATAAACAGCTCGATTAAAATTTGATTCTCAAATCAAATCAATACTTTCTACGTTTCCGTTTTCGCATTTTATTGGCTTCGGAATCTCCTATGAATTTTTCTGTTACAGGATTCCATGTCAAAGGCCTGCCTAGGTCATAGGCAATATTGGCAACGTTACAAACTGTTGCTGACCGATGACCGGTCTCTACACTACAGATAGGTTCTTGCCGTGTTTTAATAGCATCCAGCCAGTTTTGATAATGGTTTCCCTGATCTTTATAAAGTTCACTCATATCGTTTCCATTAGGCGATAGAATGCTCGCCGGAGTGGTTTCCAAAAAACCTCGACTCACATCCATATTCCCTTCCGTGCCTATAAACCTTACGGCCCATTTACGACCAAAATCTTCATGTACCATTTCTATCCCGTTTTCATAGAACATGCGTAATCCCCTTACGGCCTTTGGGTCTTTTGGAGGAATAAAGGATACGGGGCCAGTTTTATCCATCCCCAGACACCATTGGGCTATATCGAACATATGCGCACCCCAATCTGAAAGAATACCTCCCCCGGTTTCCTTAAAATCTCTCCAATCGGGAAACTTTTCTACTTTCTCCGGGGCAACGGTATGGTGATAGGTGAGCAGAGGTGCGGGCCCACACCATAGGTTCCAGTCAATACCATCTGGTATAGGTTCTGCAGGCAGATCGTAATTGCGATGCGGATCACCCACATTGACTAAAACTTTTTTAATCTCCCCTAGTTTGCCTGTGCTTACAATTTCCTGTGCCTTCTTAAATTTATCCCATGAGCGTTGCATACTGCCTACTTGAAGTACCCTCTTATATTTTTCCTTGGCATCTACCATCTTTTTGCCATCATCAATGGTATTGGTCATCGGTTTTTCGCAATAGACGTCCTTACCGGATTTCATGGCATCGATAGATTGTATGGCATGCCAATGGTCCGGTGTAGCGATGACCACGGCATCTATGCCATCTTGTTCCAATAATTCCTTGTAGTGCAGGTAGGTAGTTACCCCATTGTATTTGGCAATTTGTCTTTTTTCGGCATAATAACCTTCGACTACCCCCTTAAACCACTCTTGTTTAGGAGTCCATACATCACTACCTGCTACAATTTGGACTTGTGTATTGGTCGTGAACTTATTGGCCAGTGTACCTCCCTGTTTTCCAAGGCCGATATAACCAAGGTTTATTTTATCGCTAGGTGCAGTAAACCCCTTTCCTAAGACATGTCTGGGAACAATTGCAAACAAACTTAAGGCTAAGCTACTATTACGTAGAAATTTTCTTCTTGAATTTTTATCACTTTTTTCTATGGCTGAATCTTTAAGTTTTGTCATCGTTCTGGAATTTTAATTTTCGGTCATACGTTATAAGGAACAAGCATACCTACACCAACTTCTAACAAGGTGTTATACATAGTTCTGGGTTTGGCTTCATTCGTAGGTTCTTAAAATCTATTCCTAATGTTGACTGTACCTTCCAATCTGCGATTACGAGCGAAAACAAAACACCTTTAATAAAAAAAGACCCATAAATCTAGCTTTCATTTACTACATCGTATCTTCTCTAAAATTACTGTTTTGAGCGCACTAGGGTATCCTGTTCTGTCTTGTTATCTAGTTTTGACAATATTCTTATTTCTAAGAATTCCATTTACTGTGCAAGCCTCATTTCATAACCTATTTTGATTAAAAAATAAGCTTAAAGGAGAATTGAGTTTTCACTTCAGACTAATGAATCTTGGCTGGATATCACTTTTTAATTATAAGTTTTGCCTCTTAAGTTCTTCCACAGCATGATTTGCCGCTCTTGCCGTTAACGCCATATAGGTCAATGAAGGATTTTGGTTTCCCGAAGAGCTCATACACGCACCATCTGTAACATAAACGTTGGGTACTTCATGAATTTGGTTATGTTTATTCAATATAGAAGTCTTGGGGTTATGCCCCATACGCGCCGTTCCCATTTCATGGATACCACCACCCATATAGGAATCTCTTTTGGTGGCTCTTACATTTTTAAATCCTGAATTTTCCAACATTTCCTGCGCTTGAATAATCCAATCTTTCTTCATTTTTTTCTCATTCTCCTTAAATTCGGCATCGAATACGATGGTGGGTAAACCGTATTGGTCTGGTTTATCATAATTTAAGTACATATGGTTCTCGTGATAAGGTAATACCTCTCCAAAACCACCAAGGTTTATTCTCCATCCGCCAGGTTCTAACATAGCTTCCTTAAATTTCTTCCCGTAATTATACTCGGGAATAATAGTTCCGTAATCATTTCTACTGGCGCCTCCTTGATACCCGTAACCACGTATAAAATCAACCTTTTCGGATGATGCATTGATATTTCTGAAACGAGGAATATAAATCCCATTCGGTCTTCTTCCTTTATAGTATTTGTCATCATAACCATCTATTTTAGCGGATGCTCCTGCCCCCAGTTGATGGTCCATAATATTATGTCCAAGCTCCCCACTATGATTGCCCATTCCATCTGGAAACGCATCGGATTTGGATTGCATTAAAATAGCGGTGGAAGCCATAGAGGAAGCGCATAGGAAGATTATTTTAGCCTTAAACTCAATAACCTCCTTAGTATTTGCATCTATAATTTTAACGCCGGTAGCTTTTCTTTTATTCTTGTCATAGACGACTTCATAAACGATGGAGTCTGGACGTAATGTCATATTGCCCGTAGCCTCTGCCATTGGTATTGTAGATGAATTTGAACTAAAATAAGCTCCATAGGGACATCCCCTTTTGCATCTATTTCTATATTGACAAGTTCCTCTCCCCGAACCAGGCTTTGTACCCTCGGTAATATGGGCAACCCTTCCAATGGTCAAGACGCGGTCGTCATAATGCTCAGCTATTCCTTTTTTCAGATGTTCCTCTACACAATTTAGTTCCATCGGTTTTAAAAACACACTATCGGGCAGTTGCGGTAGGCCTAAAGCTTCTCCACTTATACCAACATGCTTTTCTACATAGGCATACCAAGGTTCAATATCTTTATAGCGGATTGGCCAATCTACACCGATTCCGTCTTTGGCATTGGCTTCAAAATCTAAATTAGACCACCGATAGGTCTGTTTTCCCCATATTAAAGAACGACCACCAACCTGCGTGCCCCTAATCCAGTCAAAGCGTTTTACTTCATCGTAATCATGTTCAGAATCCTTATTAAAAAAATGCCTTGTGGTTTCATCAAAACCCCAACGCGATTGTTTTGGATACGTTGCTTTTATATCAGTAGGAGTTTTTCCACCATTTGGAATATCCCAA
>JBARUM010000646.1:0-2369 GCA_049645725.1 Maribacter sp. | reverse complement strand
CACTTGAAACTCAACTGTAAATTCATTAAAATAGAGATCCTTAATATTATCGGATAATTGAATTCCAGCTCCAGCACTTAGCTGTACCCATGGAAAAGCTGTGGCTACCAAACTGGCTCTGTAATTTTCTATTGCAGCGGTAAGTTTAACTCCGGCATCATCAACAATACCCTGGGATCCGGCAGAAGTAATTCTACCTTGAACCCAATTAATAACACTTTGCAATGTGGCTTTTGAACCAGGTTGTTGATCGCCTGCGCTAACCCCTTCCTCGGTGGACTCCAACAAGGTCTGTGCATTTGAAAGTAAGGCTTCCAATTCGGTTAGATTGAAGTTTCCACCAGAAGTATTATCGTCATCACTACTACAGGAAATGACCATAGAAAATATAAGAAGTGCCGTAAGGCAACTTGACACAATTTTTATAATATATTTTTTCATGATTTTTTTTTTTAAAAGTTACTATTCATCAAACCACCAGATTTAGTTTTGGTGTCAGCTGTATCCCACCATAACCTTATGTCCATTCTGTTGGTCGGAATGGTATTCTGATCAACTGGCATAAATTCGGATTCAAAGTTGTGAGCGGCATCAGGATATCTTACTCGTTTTACCCAAGTTTCAGGCGCTACGGTAGAATTACCACTTACTCCGTCAAGAGGCAATGTAATATCGGGATAGTCCGTTCTTCTAAAGTCTGCCCAACCCTCGGAGCCATTGGGGAAATTAGCTATCCATTTCTGCGTAATCAATTGCTTCAATTGCGCTTCATTTGAACCTGACAGTGTTGGTATGGCAGCGACGTAGTCCGCAGCATCAGCTGGTGGAACCCCTACATTGTCCATAGATGCCTGAACACCTTGAAGATATAAACTATTGGCATCTCCTGGTATCCAACCTCTAAGAGCTGCTTCTGCTTGAAGAAACAGAACCTCTGAATAAAACATAACCGGCATATAAAGTCCTATTGAACCACCATCTCCAACAAAGCCAGGATACTCGCCTCCAAATGCTTCTGTCTTCATGGTCGCGAATTGACCCGCTTCCTCAGGGACGATATCAAAACCATTTTTTACACCTATAAAATCGCCACCTGCTAATGGAGAGGATTCATCATAAGCGAGCCACCTACTGGCCCTTGGATCTTCGAAACCAGCCTCACTATACAAATAATTGGTGAATGTTTCCGAAACACGAATATTAACGAATACATTAGATATAATATGTAAATAATCATAGAAACCCCCGTCTCCCCATATCGCAATTTGGGCAATATCATCGTTACTTGCCATAACACCTAAGTTTATAGCTGCATTTGCTTCTATCTGGGCTTTAGAAGGGTTCACATTAGAAATGCGCATTGCCAAACGCAAACGCAAGGAATTTCCAAAACGCCTCCATTTTTCTACGTCTCCGTTGAAAATAAGGTCGTTTGTACCATAAGAAAACTGAGGTACATCAGAAGTGCCCAAAACATTCACAGCCGCATCCAGCCTGGCAAACAAATCGTTATAAATTTCCTCTTCTGGTGAAAAGGGAACGCTTACGCCGTTCCCGGCGTTGAAATAAGGTAAGTCTCCATATATCTGCAACATTCTGGCCCATTCGGATACCATCCAAATTTCTAGCTCGGCTACTGCATCTGTATATACAGGATCTTCTCCATATAAAGCTAACAGTGTATTCGCTTCGGACAGGGTATCCGTATAAAACTCTCTCCACATATTTCCAATCCATCCATCAACATATTCATATCTGGGAGACTCAAAACCACTTACAATATTACCCCAGTATTGTGCAAAAAAATCAGGATACAAATTAATATTTCGCTGATAATTACGCAGTGGATTCTGAATAATTGGATTGAACAATGCCTCTGCAGGGGGTATGTTAACCGCTGCTGGATCAGTATTGGTTTCTACAAAATCTTCGGTACAGCCTACTAATAATAGGGCCGAAAATATAGTCATTAACGCGATTTTTATTTTCATGTCAATTAAATTTTAAAGATTAATGTTAAGTGCAAGTCCAAGAGATCGTGTCAATGGAACGGGTGAAAAATCCAAGGCTTGCGCCCCAAATGTTGAGTTAAACACTCCCGCATCTGGAACTGTACCTGGGGTATTTCTATATAAATAGAATAAATTCCTCCCAATTAATGAGAACCTTGCACTCTGGATAACGCCATTACCTAATTTATTCAATGTTCTGGATGGTATAGCATAGCTTAATGAAAGTTCTGTCAATTTCATAAAGGAAGCATCGTAAATGAATTCCTCCGTTATTCCTGAAACTCTTCCCCAATAGGCATCGGGAGAAACTATTTGCACATTAGGGCTACCATCAGCCAAGTTTCCTTCCGAGAAAAA
>JBARUM010000645.1:0-2180 GCA_049645725.1 Maribacter sp. | reverse complement strand
TCTACAGACTTCCCAGAAAACTTTACTTATCACAATGAAGTCCCTGGTAGACCGGGTAGAACACCTTACTTCCCAGACGCACCAATTGTTGTAGAAAACTGGGATGGTTCTAATATTGTTTGGAACCTGGATGGTAAAACAGCTACCGCTTCTTTAAATCCTGGCTTAGAACAAGAATTTCCAGAAGAGCCAGAAGAACCTGAAGAACCAGAAGAACCAACACCAACACCAACACCTACGCCAGCTCCAACGCCAGCGCCGGTTCCATTTGTTGTTATTAGCGATGAGCTTGTAGAGTTAGAGTATGGTTCTGATGCTGACGATGATTTATTAGATTTTGATTTAGATGCAACAGTATTTAATAGTGGTAACACCGAAGTAACTTGGTCTTCATCAGATGAAGATGTTGCTACTGTAGATGAAGATGGTATCGTGACTGCCGTAAGTCAAGGTGAAGTTACTATAACTGTCACCCATACAATTAGTGGTGCAACTGATACTGCTACAGTTATTGTATTCTTAGTTGGTGACGAAGAGACACCTCTTGGTAGTGTTGCTTTCTTTGAACCTTATATTGTTGGTTATCCAGATGGTACGTTCAAACCTGGAAACTTTGTAACAAGAGCTGAAGTTGCAACGATTTTTGCAAGAATTTTAAATCTTAATGTTGATTTTCCTGGACAACCAGCCTTTACAGATGTTCCTGTAAATACTTGGTATTATGCCAATGTACAAGCTGTCCAAAGAGCAGGTATCTTTAATGGTACACCTGAAGGAAAATTCAATCCAGAAAGTCCCATTACTAGAGAAGAGATTGCAAATGTATTTAATAACTATTTCAACTTTAGTGCCATTCCTGTAACAGAAGAACCATCTCTAAGCATTACAGATGTAGGACAAGATCGATGGTCAAGAGATGCAATCTACAAAGTAGTCAGTGCTGAATTTGTTGATCTTGAAGGCAATAATACTTTCAGACCTGAAGATCCTACTTTAAGACATGAAATCGTGTCTATGGTTAAAAGACTAATTGGACGTCCTGCTTATACAGAAGGAGAACCTAAATTTGACGATGTATCTTCTAGTCATCCTTCATTTGGTGAAATAGAAGCTGCTTCTCAAAACTTCTTTGTAGCACCTGAATAAATTAACAAAAATTAAGAACACATCTAAAAGATGTGTTCTTTTTTATACCCTTTTTAATAATTAACCATTATTTCATATTTTTCTTGATCAAAGGCAATGTGGTTTTCTAAACCGTTTAGAATATCTGATAGGGCATCATATATAGCATCTACATCTTCAGATTCTATGGCTGTCTTAAGTTGATCATGAAGTTCTTTGCCTAAACCTTCATAGATACCGTATGTTTCTTTTAAAGCTTCTATTTCTTCTTTTATTAAATCTTTTTTATCTTCAAATTCTGCTCTTTTAAGTTGAATTTCAGCCTTAACTTCTTCTCGAGTCATGTCACCTGACTCAGCTTTCTCTCTATAGGCCTCTTTTTCTGCTTTTAATGCACTGATAATTTCATTACGATGTTCTTCTAATAGAATATGAATCTCATCATGTCTGTCCCATGCTGCTTGAAAATCATCTAATAAGTCTAGATCATTATCAACCATGACTTGACTTAATCTTTCTCTAAAGACCTCTTTTCTAACTTGAGGATCTGTTGGTCTTTCAGGTCTACCTTCCCTAATCCTTTCTAGGCCTGGTCTGTCATTTTCAAGATCTGTGTTTGATACGTCTGCGAAAGTAAAACTAGAAAACCCTATAAGACCTACCAAAGCTAATATTAATATTTTTTTCATTTTGTAACTCCTTTCCTTCTTGGGTGTTGTTTAAGTTACTTATAGTATACGCCTCATCCCATGGGCATATCAAAGGTCAAACTGTGGCAAAACTGTGGCAAGTATGTGTAAAATCAAAGGAATGTGGTATCATTTTAAAAAGGAGATTTTTTATGGAAAAGAAATTGATTTATATAGCCGATGACGAAAAAAACATTCGCCTTCTTATTAAAAGTTTTCTTGAGAATGCTGGTTATATGGTTAGACTCTTTGAAAATGGCGATTTACTCTATCAAGCTTTTGAAAAGCAAGTGCCTGATCTAATCGTTATTGATATTATGATGCCTGGGACCGATGGTTTGTCAATTCTAGAGAAAATAAGAAATA
>JBARUM010000644.1:0-4580 GCA_049645725.1 Maribacter sp. | reverse complement strand
ACCCAAAACCGTCTGCTCCAATAATCACTCCACTGTGCACGGTACAATTATTCCCGATAACACTCTCGGAGTATATCTTTGCCCCAGCAAAAATAACTACATCATTTCCAATTTGGACATTATCCCCAATGTATACGTTTGGATAAATTTTTACATTGTCTCCAATCACAACATTACTACCTAAATATGAAAATGCCCCCAAATAAAGTCCATCGCCATATATGGCAGATTCAGCCCTAAAAACAGGCTCTTCAATACCTATCTTATTATTTTTGACTTGATTATAATATTCCAATAATTTTGAAAAGGATTTGTAGGCATCCTCTACTTTTATCAATGTTGTACTTAAGCTTTGTTCAGGAATAAAATCTTTATTTACAATTGTAATAGAGGCTTTGGTCTTGTAGATGTAAGAAGTGTATTTAGGATTGGCCAAAAAAGTAAGGGAACCCGTTTCACCCTCCTCTATTTTTGCAAGTTTATGTACGGCTATCTCTGGGTTTCCCTGCACTTCGCCTTCTAAAATACCTGCAATTTGACCTGCTGTGAATACCATGAGCACAAAAGTAAGAAAAATAGTTAAACAGCATCTTTAGGGTAACAGATATAATATTTAGTAACGGTTTTGGATAGTGCGTTAAGATTAAGGTGGTCGGACAATTTAGCAACATCCATAATTTTACCGTTCTTCCTTAGGATATTAATGTTCTGGTAATGACGGTCGTAGGCCTTGTTTTCTAGTTGACCCCTAAACACAAAATAGGATGTTTCTTCGTCTGATAATCCAAGTTTTGCTTTCACTTCATTGAACCTAAAGTCAAACTTTTCCTCTGTTATGGCGTCTTTTTTGATTTTGACATGAAGCAACTTTCTATTAATTATCATTTTACAAAGTTCTGAGAGAACGAAATCTGTACTATACTGCCATTCCTTTAATGCAGCCATAATGTCAATATCGTCCAACTTGGAAAATAAGTCTAAAGTAATGTTATCAAAATACTGGCTATCGATTTGATTCTTAAGAAAGAATAACAAGGGCTCACTTGCTTTTAATCCTTTTTTTCCTTGTATAAGAAATCGGGCTCTTTTTAAAATTCTAATCAAAAGTTGTTCAGCAACCACACCCGTTTTATGCAGGTAAACCTGCCAATACATAAAGCGCCTTGCCATTAAGAATTTCTCAACGGAATAAATACCCTTTTCTTCCACAACCAAATCGCCATCAACAACATTGAGCATTGTTATAAGCCGTTCTGCATTTGTGTTACCCTCTGCAACACCTGTATAAAAACTATCGCGTTTTAAATAGTCCAAGCGATCCATATCTAACTGACTAGATACCAGTTGATTTAAGTATTTTTTGGGATGCGTACCCGTAAATATAGAAATGACACCCGTTAAACTTCCGTTAAATCGTGTATTCAATTCTTTCATAAATTGCAATGAAATATATTCATGATTAATTCCTTGAACTATGCTATGTTCCATGGCGTGGGAAAATGGACCATGTCCAATATCATGAAGCAATATTGCACCTAGAAGTCCGTCAGAATCTTCTTCGGTAATTTCAATCCCTTTAAAACGAAGCACTTGGATAGCTTTTTGCATTAAATGCATACTACCTAGCGCGTGGTGAAACCTAGTATGGTGGGCTCCCGGATATACCAAATAAGAAAGTCCCATTTGGGAAATTCTTCTCAATCTTTGGAAATATGGATGCGCTATAAGGTCAAAAATGAGAGCATTTGGGATACCAATAAATCCGTAAATTGGATCATTGAAAATTTTCAGCTTGTTGGATTTTACCAAAATCACTTAATTTATCACAAATATAACGGTTGCATGAACAAAATAATAATACTTTGGGTAGATGATGAAATTGATTTGTTGAAGCCACATATTATCTTTTTAGAAAATAGAAATTATAAGGTGGTAACCTGTCAAAGTGGACAAGAAGCTTTGGATGAATTAGCTCAAACGAGAGTGGATGTTGTTTTTTTGGATGAAAATATGCCTGGAATATCCGGACTGGAAACCCTAAATGAAATTAAGATAATAGATTCTTCCCTTCCCGTTGTCATGATTACCAAGAGCGAAGAAGAGTTCATAATGGAAGAAGCCATTGGTTCCAAAATTGCGGATTATTTGATTAAGCCTGTAAATCCGAATCAAATATTACTATCGCTTAAAAAAAATCTAGACCATTCTCGGTTAGTTTCTGAGAAAACAACTAGTAATTACCAACAGGAGTTTCGTAAGATAGCTATGGATCTGTCTATAGTCAACTCTTCTGGGGAATGGGAAGAACTTTACAAGAAACTAATTTACTGGGAACTTCAATTAGAGGAGATTGAAGATAGCGGCATGTTTGAAATTCTAGAATCTCAAAAAGTTGAGGCCAACAACCAGTTTGGGAAATTTATTGATAAAAACTATACCGATTGGTTTTCAGACGCGGATGCTCCGGTGATGTCCCATACCCTATTTAAGGAATGGATAGCTCCGGAAATAAAGAAAGGAAAAACCTTACTTATTGTCGTAGATAACCTTCGTTATGATCAATGGTATGCTTTTGAGGATACGGTAAACTCCTTTTACAAGAAAAGTACTGAAAAATCATATTACAGTCTTCTACCAACCGCAACGCAATACGCACGGAATGCTATTTTCTCTGGACTTACACCTTTAGATATGGAAAAGAAATATCCAAATTGGTGGAAGAACGATACTGATGAAGGAGGTAAAAATCTATTTGAGGATAAGTTTTTAGGCGAGCAATTGAAACGATTGGGACTGGACATTAAATGGGAATACCATAAGATAAGCAGCCTTAAACAAGGTAAACAATTATCTCAGAATTTTAAGTCTCAAAAGGATAATGACCTTACTGCCATTGTATACAATTTTGTGGATATGCTTTCCCATTCCAAAACAGAAATGGAAGTGATTAAAGAATTGGCATCCAATGATAAGGCATACCGATCTTTAACCCAGAGTTGGTTCAAGAACTCCCCATTGTTAGAGATTATACAGCAAGCCCAGTCATTAGGAATGAAATTGATCATTACAACGGACCATGGCACCATAAATGTAAAATCACCTTCGAAAGTTGTAGGTGACCGTGACACTAGTGCTAATCTTCGGTACAAAACAGGGAGAAGTCTTACATATGACGATAATGACGTACTAGCGGCAAAAGACCCTAAATCCATTCATCTGCCCAGTATAAATATGAGCAGTTCCTACATTTTCGCTAAAAATGATTTATTCTTTGCCTACCCTAATAACTACAACCATTATGTTGGTTATTATAGAAATACATATCAGCATGGTGGGGTGTCCTTGGAGGAAATGATTGTACCCTTCATAGTTTTGGAGCCTAAATAATAGTAATATAAATGCAGTTAGAATATACCAAGAACGATTTAAAAAAAATAGCTCAAAAGCTAATTATTAAATTTACTAATAAAACAGTAGCGTTCTACGGCCCTATAGGCGCAGGCAAAACAACACTTATAAAGGCTATTGTTAAAGAACTAGACGGTAAAGAAGAAGTGAGCAGCCCTACATTTGGAATAGTGAACGAATATGAATACAAAGATGGAGATTTACTTGGGTACCATTTTGATTTTTATCGCTTAACTGATGAATCCGAAGCTTTGGATTTGGGTTTAGAGGATTATTTTAATATGTCTGTTTGGATTTTTATGGAATGGCCAGAAAAAATTATAAACCTCTTACCCACAGAAACTACAAAACTATATATCGAAATTATTGGGGTAAATAAAAGAAGAATTACACTCGGTTCTTAGAATATTCTGCTTTCTATTCAACTATAAACAGGGTTTTAGGATGGATGAACATCGTTCCCACACCACTTTTCATTGTATTTTTTCGACAAAAAGCTCAATAATCGATTAAATGCGCGATTTTTACGATAAAATGTATAATTTTAACGTTTAATAACATAACGTTTGTCTATTTTTTCTTACGTTTGTATGGAGAATAGTATAATTATCTAACTAAAAACCCCTCTGAAAATGAAAAACAAAAGAACTTTTTTAGCGTCACTTGCATTAGGTGTTTTCTTAATGGCTTTAGCTGCTCCAGTAGTAGCCCAAAATGGAAACGGACAAGAACAAGGAATTGATAAGAAGTCTATTGTATTGAAATAGATTTTTTAATTAAGTAAATAAAAAGAGCAATAATATTGCTCTTTTTTTGTTCTATAATCATTCATTAATCCTAGTGGGAGTTCATGATATGAGTAATAGGGCACAAAAAGTAAAAGCTAAAAAGAAAATTATATTAGAATCTTTCGTGGTTTTTTTGGTTGCAATGGTTCCGATTTTTTTTAAGCTTTATGATTATCTTCCGGGTCCAACGGATGAAAACGCTCTTGGTCCCGTTTCTATTTTTGGGATTAATATTGGTAGTAATGGCTTCGATAGTGTCGCTACAAACGTATGGTTCTATACTGGGAAAATAATTCCTCTGTTACTCTGTATTATCTGGTTTTTTACTTCCAAGGACTGGTGGTATCATATAATACTTATCCCTATAGCAACCTTTGCCTTTCA
>JBARUM010000643.1:0-3176 GCA_049645725.1 Maribacter sp. | reverse complement strand
TGCCTTTTAAGCCAATTTTTTCTGCCACCCCCAACAACTCTATTTCATCCAAACCCCTAGGGATGTTAGGTTTACAAAAATAATAATGTGCTTTTTCGGGAAAAAGAGGAAGGATATTTTCTAAATTTTTCCCCTTTACAAAACCCAGAACAATATGAAGTTCTGCATACCCTTCTTTTATTAGTTGTTCCAATACCAACGCTAAACCTTCTTGGTTATGTGCCGTATCACAAATTATTTTAGGCGAACAATTCAATATTTGCCAACGTCCCATAAGGCCGGTATTTTCTTGTACTTTTAATAAACCTTCCTTTATATGCAAAACTGAAACCTTGAATCCCGTAAGCAACCCAATCGCCGCAACGACTCCTTTTATATTTTTTTCCTGATAAAGCCCAAGAAGAGATGATTCGTAACGTTCCTCTATAATAGTATCGGCAAAGATGAGCAGTGAGCTATTTTTTTGGGCTACCGATTCAAAGACCTTTTTAATTGCATTTTGAGTCTCACTAATTACCACAGGTACACCAGCCTTAATGATTCCAGCTTTTTCAGATGCTATTTTGGGTAATGTGCCTCCCAAAATGTCCATATGGTCATAACCGATATTGGTAATCAATGAAACCTCCGGAACTATTATATTGGTGGAATCCAAGCGCCCACCCAAACCGACTTCTATTATTGCAATATCCACCCTTTGAGCGGAAAAATAACTAAAAGCCATACCTACGGTCATTTCAAAAAACGACAACTTATATGAATTTAGAAATGGTCGGTTTTCGGCAATAAAATCAACTACATATTTCTTACTAACAGTTTTTCCGTTGATTCGTATTCGCTCCCTAAAATCCTTTAGATGTGGTGATGTGTATAAGCCAACTTTATATCCTGCCTCCTGTAAAATTGAAGCTAACATATGACTACTAGACCCTTTTCCATTGGTGCCAGCAACATGAATGCTTTTAAAACTATATTGAGGGTTTTTCAGATGTGTTGTGAAAGCAATAATTCCATCTAATTTGGAATGATAAGCGGTCTTTCCTTTTTGTTGATACATTGGAAGTTGGGCGAACATCCAATCCAAGGTCTGCTGATAGGTCACGTCACTCCCCCAATTTAAAATTCACTACAACAAAACCCACTTGTTGGCTTGGAGCATTGGAGTCCAGATTCCATTTATGCATAAAGGCAGTTTTTTTTGCGGGTTCCAATAAGCATGGATTATTGTTCGTAGTTCCCCGAACTCCAGGTTCAGCACTGACTACCTTTCCATTTCTATCTACTACTATTTTCACCACTACCCTACCGGATTCATTACATTCCTGTGGTACTTTTCCTTTGTTTACCAAAGATCTACCATTTAATCCATAACCTCCAGTTCCACTCCCAGACCCAGGACTGCCGTAATAACTTGTTGCATAAGGATCCCCATCCGGTTGTCCTTTGTCACCAACTTTATTGTCATCTCCTTCACTTCCAGACGCAGTTCCGTCAGATTTATTCAACCCACCCATCAATTCGTCTAACTTTCTCTTCTTTGCCTCTTGCTCTTTTCTGGCCGTTTCCGCTGCATCTTTTTTCTGCTGTGCTATTTTAGCTGCTTTTGCCTTTTCAGCCTTAATGGCATCTTCCTTACGTTTTTGTTCAATCTTAGCAGCATCTTCGGCTCGCTTTTTGGCTTCTTTTGCTTGTTTGATTTTTATAGACTCCTCACTCTCTTTAGTCAACACCTTTTCTGAAGGAGCTTCTTTTGCTATCACTTCCTCGGGAATTTCTTCAATCTCCTCTTCTTCCACAATTTCCTCTTGAACCTCTTGTTTTACTGGCTCTACAGGTGGGGTGTCTAGAGGTTCTGATTTGATTTTTTCCTTTGGCTGGACTTGCCCACTACCAAAGTCTGTAGTTCCAAAATTTACAGAAATTCCATTTTCAATAGGAGGATCCATATATGTGAGACCTATATAGAATAGTAGCAACAACAAAACACTTAGCAGCAAAGTGGTAAGTGTAAAGGATTTTTTCTTGTGTCTCGTATCTAAAAATGCCATTTAATTGGGCCGCACCGCCAAAATGACCTTGTAATTATTCCTGTTTGCAATGTCCATAACGTTTACCGCTTCTTTAATAGCTACGCTTTCTTCTGCCCTCAGAATAATAGTAGGTTTTTCTTGACCTTCAAGTGCTTTTTTTAATTCAATTTCAATGTATTCTCCGTTAATTCTCTGGTTGTTCACGAAATACTGTAAGTTCTGGTCTATACTTACTGAAACGTTCTGCGTATTCGTAGATTTACCCTTCGCTTTTGGTAACAACAAATCTAAAGCGTTTGGGGAATTCGCCGTTAACATGAAGAATATCAACAATAGAAAAACGATATCCGTCATAGAAGACATGCTGAAATCTGGACTTACCTTATTTCTTCCTTTTAATTTCATACTAAAAATTTAAAGTGGCTCGTTCAATAAATCCAAAAATTCTACGGCATTGGCCTCCATTTTATGAACGACCTTATCCGTTCTATTTACTAAGTGATTGTAACCCATATAGGCAATAATCCCAACAATTAGCCCAGCAACCGTTGTAGTCATCGCTGTATAAATACCCGAAGCCAAGGAACCCATTTCGGCCTGACCGCCACTACTGGCCATTTCATGAAAAGCCAAAATCATACCTATTACAGTACCAAGAAAACCAATCATTGGTGCCGCTCCTGCAACTGTAGCAAGTACACTTACATTTTTTTCTAACTTATAAACCTCTAAAGTACCAGCATTTTCTATGGCCGTATTAATATCGTCCAAGGGCTTACCTATTCTGGAGATTCCCTTTTCGGTTAATCTGGCCACCGGAGAATCTGTTTGCGCGCAAAGTATCTTTGCTGCCTCTAATTTTCCAGTAGTTACATGATCCCTAATCTGGTTCATGAAATTCTTGTCTATTTTTGAGGCGGCATTAACGGCAAGAAGACGCTCAAAGTATATATAAAGGGCAACGCCAAGCATTAAAAAAAGTACAGTAATAATGAGTACACTACCAGTGCCCCCATTAAATACCAAATCCATTACGGAAAGGGTTTTTTCTTCCGAAAGCATTTCTTCCGTGGCAGAATCCTGAAATAATAGCATAATGTTCTTAATTATCAAATTTGCCTTAATAACGGTATTTTAACGATTAAA
>JBARUM010000642.1:0-2084 GCA_049645725.1 Maribacter sp. | reverse complement strand
GAAATTCAGTTTTTTGCCTTAACGCGTAATCTTACGGTAACTGGGTATTACACTTCAAAAGTCGGCATTGCAGATTTAGGCTATAAAGGGAATATGCCAAATGTCTGGGACGGCGTACCACAAGATGTTTTAGATCAGCACGGAGTAGCTTATGACCCCGAATGGATAGCTAAATGTGTAGATCAAAGTAAACGTGGTGTTATTGCGGAATGGGATGACGAGGGCAATTTACTTACCTAATTTATTTAATTTAACCTTTTCTAATTTATACTCAATGAAAAAATTATTTATCCTGGCAGTTTTATCACTTGCTTGTAGCACAACCACTTTTGCTCAAGAAATAGGTTTGCAACTATACAGTTTAAGAGATCAGTTTAAAACCGATGTTCCAGGAACTTTGGATCTTATCAAATCATGGGGTATTACTAATATTGAAGGAGGAGATAGCTATGGTGTGCCTTTGTCCGAGTTCAAGAAAATGCTAAAAGATAGGAACCTGGTAATGCGAAGTATACAAGGGGAATATAAGGATTTGAAGAATAATGTCGAAAAAGTCATTAAAGATGCTAAAGACTATGGCGTTACATACGTTATGTGCGCATGGATAGACCATGATGGCGATACATTTGATATTAACAACGCCAAAGAGGCTACCGAAGTATTCAATGCTGCTGGCAAGCGATTACAGGAGGAAGGCATTACTTTAGTATATCATGCCCATGGTTATGAATTCCGTAACTATGAGGATGGCTCTCTGTTTGATTACATGGTGAAAAATTCACAGTATTTCGGGTTTGAAATGGATGTGTATTGGATTCAACACGGTGGAGCAAACCCAATGGTACTGCTCAACAAGTATCCAGATAAGTTTAAGTTGATGCATTTAAAGGATATGGAGCAGGGTATGGTCGGAAATGATACAGGACATTCGGATGTGGAAACCAATGTAACTTTAGGTACAGGCCAAATAGATATGGACGGTCTTATTGGAAGAGCAAAAGAGTTAGGGATTGAATATCTATTTATAGAAGATGAATCTTCAAGAGTAGTGGAGCAAATTCCTCCTAGCTTAAAGTTCTTCAAAAGCTTGGATTAGTGCGCCTGAAAAAATTGCAAGAGATGATTTAATCTATTTTGGTTCTAGCCTTATGGCATGAAAATTTGTTTTTAAATTATGTGCCGAGTTGCCTATTTTTAGTAAATGAACAACTTAAAATCATTATTGCTGATATTATTTTTATGCCTCTTTTTTGCATGTAAACCCAAAAAAGAGGTTCAAAATAAGGGTGTCGAAACCGAAGTTAGAAAAGACAAAATAAACATCGATACCCTAAAAGCCGAAAAAACAATACAAAAAAGAACTTTCAAAAATTTTGACGGCTTGGCGGATACTACGTTTGTAAGACTTGCGGATTTCAGCGATGGTTTTGCCTTTGATATGCGTTACGCAACAGAAAATAATTTTTTAAATGCCAAAGTTTATGATTGTGCGGAGTGTTACACTAGGGTCAAAACGGCAAAAGCACTACTTGCCGCAAATGCGGATTTTAAAAAGAATGGTGTCAAAATAAATTTTTACGACTGTTATAGACCAAACACCGTTCAACATAAAATGTGGGCTATAGTTCCTAACCCACAGTATGTAGCTAATCCGGTGAAGGGCTCCATTCATAACAAGGGAGGTGCCGTGGACATAACTCTAGTTACTTTGGACGGAGAAGAATTGGATATGGGAACCGATTTTGACTTCTTTGGAAAACGAGCTTACCATGATAATTTAGATTTACCCCAAGCAATATTAGATAATCGTAAACTGTTAAAGGAGACCATGGAGAGGTTTGGATTTTGGTCTATTCGAACGGAGTGGTGGCATTACAATCTATCTGCAGCTTCCAATGATAAAGTAGCTGATTTTAAATGGGAATGTAATTAAATAAATAACTTATGAAATATTTCTCATTTTTTATTCTCTTAACTTTTACCGGCATAGCTTTTTCGCAGGATACGATTATTCCTATATGGCCAAAGGACAAAATACCTAATCAGATTGCGTCAGATGAAAAAGAAGTTCATAAGAAAGCTGA
>JBARUM010000641.1:0-6449 GCA_049645725.1 Maribacter sp. | reverse complement strand
CCTTTCGGATGCCTGCCTCTTTTGCCCGCTCCATAGATTTCGTAGCAGAAAGGTTTACATAGTTTAGCCACGAAAGAATTAAGATAATAAAGGCAATTGCCATTAGAAATCTGATTCTGGTTACGCTACCGTTGGCAGAAACTTCATACGGTTTATCTGAATAGAGATGTATGTCTTCAAGAGGCTCAATATTATGCCTTTCCTCTGGATCTTCCTCTATATCGCTATCCATTATTTTTTGGCGTAACACGTCAGGGTTTCCATTTGGGTCTATTTTCAAAAAAGTATAATAATTATTCGCGTTCCAGTTTAATTCATGTGCCCGTTCGCCCCATTCTGTCCATGTTTTTTGGGTCTCATATGAGATTAAATATGTATTTCTGTAATGAGCGGTTTTTGGCATATCGGCCATAATACCTGTAACTGTCAAAACAGCTTTTTCGCCCTCCCGATAGGCCGAAATTGTTTTTTGAATTGGATCTTCCGAACCGAACAGTTTTTTCGCAAACGATTCTGAAAGTACTATGGAATAGGGCTGAGACAAAACAGTTTCCTTTTCCCCTTTTAACAGCGGATAATTAAAAATATCAAAGTAGCTTGGGTCTGCCAAAGAGCCCAAAGGCTGTTCTAATATCCGCTCCCCCAACTGAAAAGTCATTTTTTCAAAATAGTAAAAACGGACATAATCCAAAACTTCAGGAAATTCTTCCTTCAGGGATGGTCCGGACAAATTATAGGTTTGTGCGTCGCCGGCCATAAACTCGTTGCCTTCGAGATAATCCATATAGGCTCTGTAGACATTCTCAGAACCTTCAAATTTGTCATAACTCCGCTCATAGTTCACGTAAAGCATGATCAATACAAAAGAAGCGATGCCTATGGCCAATCCAAAAATATTGATAAAGGAATAGAGTTTATTCTTAAGCAAATACCGCGTTGCAATCTTTAAGAATAGTTTATACATGAATGCGTATTAGTAGTTCTTTTAATTCATACCCCATTACTATGCCAAATCAACAAGAATCTAATAATCAATTGGTTATAATCAATATCAATTGATGAATATAATTCTTTTGTAAAATACTTTTACATCAACTGTCAAATAATTATACAGTTATGGTCGTGATTCTATAATTACCCCTGCGAAACGAAAGTTCCGAGAAAATCATTAGAGTTTTTAATACATGAAATAGTTATAAATTAAATTTAGAAGTATTTTCTTACAATTATTGTAAGCTATATACGTTTAATGAATATGTTTTAAATTTCAGATTTACTAAAAGCCAGAGACTGATTAGCTGCTGAATTCGGATGATAGATAAAAAAGGGTATTTAAAGATTGTACTTTGGGCAAGTATATTTACTATCGCCCTAAGTATTACGGTGTTGTCTGGATGGCTATTTAATATTCCAGTATTCAAGACTATTGTGCCCGGTTATGTTTCTATGAAACTTAATACTGTATTATTCTTTGTGCTTACAGCCACCGTTCTAATCCTACACACGCATAACAGATGGCGTTTGTTTGGGCTATTATTATCCATAGTTTTGACTTTTGCCGCATTTACTTCATTATTTCAGGATGTCTTTAATATTAATGTCGGGATAGATCAAGTTTTGATTACAGATATAGAGGCGGCCCAGAGAGGGGAAAAATCGCCTGGAAGACCTTCACCAACTACTTCAATTTGCTTTTTTCTATTTGGATTTGTGTTGATTTCATTGGGAGCGGTTAATAATAGACTTAAAGAAATAGCTCAATATGCACTTCATGTAATTTCGCTTATTGCCTTTATCGCCGTTGTTGGATATCTTTTTAATGTTCCCAAATCTTATAAATTGTCCTTTTTTACATCAATGGCCATTCATACTTCTGCGACCCTTTTTATTTTATCGCTAGCAGTTTCCCTACTGAACCCAAAGCTTGGATTTACAGGTTTGTTTGTAGGTAACCAGATCGGTAATTTCATGGCCCGCAATCTATTTATAAAAATACTTGTTGCCATTCTTGTGTTGGGCTTTCTTCTCTTAGTGCAAACAAGGGCCAATTTAGTATCTATAGAATTTGGGATAGCGTTATTCACCACATCATTTATTCTCGTTGCTCTATTTTCTCTATGGTCCACCGTTAATCTTTTAAATAATATTGACACCAAAAGAAAAATTGCCGAAAATGAGCTTGTTTCAACCAATAGGAATCTGGAAAAAATCGTTGAAGAGCGCACGGGCTACCTGACCAGACAAAATAAACAACTGGAGGACTTTGCATATATAGTTTCACACAATCTCCGCGGACCAACCGGTAATCTTAAAGCACTCTTATCTTTTTATCATAAGGAAGGTGATGAAAGTGAACAGCAGTTTATACTAGAAAAAATTGATACAACCGTCTATAATCTAGAAAGTACGTTGAATGAACTTTTAGAAGTGGTTAGTATTAGGCATGATTCTAAAAAGGATAAAGAAAAACTAGATTTTGAAGTGGTGCTTGCCAAACTAATAGAAACTTATCAAGGAAAAATTATGGAAACCAGTGCCCGAATTACCTATGATTTTTCATTGGCCAAAACCGTAGAGTACTCATCTGTTTATTTAGAAAGTATTATGCAAAACCTATTAAGCAATGCCATAAAATACAGGTCGCAAGAACGAAATCCGATTGTACATTTTGAAACAAATTATATGAATAATAAAACCTGTTTAAAGGTAAGCGATAATGGGCTGGGTATAAATATGAAAGCCAACGGAGATCGGCTTTTTGGACTACACAAAACTTTTCACAAACATCCTGAGGCAAAAGGAGTAGGCCTTTTTATTACAAAGGCACAAGTAGAAGCCATGGGCGGGGAGATTACTGCAGAAAGCGAGGTTGGACAAGGAACAACCTTTAAAATTAATTTTTAGAAGTCTATGAAAAAGATAAATACCATTGCTATAATTGATGATGATGACATTTACCAATATTCGGCCAAAAAAAATATTGCGGCAACAGCATTGGCCAACAAAGTAGTCAGCCTTTATGATGGGCAAGAGGCTATAGAATTTTTTACTGAGCACTTAGAGAACCCAGAGAAGCTTCCAGACATAGTTTTTCTTGATTTAAATATGCCTATTACTGACGGTTGGCAGTTCCTTGAACAATATGCCGCAATTCAGAAAAAGATAAAAAAGGATATTACCATCTATATCACTTCATCTTCTATGAACCCAGATGATTTAATCCAAGCGAGAAATATTTCTGAAGTTTCCGACTATATTATAAAACCCATTACCCTTGATAAATTTAAAGAGCTCTTGGAAAAATAATATTTCCTTATCCTCTGCTATTCCGTTCGCAAACTTTTTACCGGGTTCTGCTTTGCCGCACGTATGGCTTGGAAACTTACCGTAAGTACCGTAACTCCCATGGCCCCGATTACCGCCAAGGCAAAAATCCACCACTTAAGTATGACACGATAGGGATAGTCTTGCAACCAACCGTTCATCACATAATATGCAATAGGTATGGCGATAAAGCACGAGATGGTCACCAATTTTAAAAAGTCTTTAGACAGCATATTCCAAACATTAAAGACCGATGCGCCTAAAACCTTTCGCACTCCAATCTCCTTGGTACGCTGTTCGGCTACAAAAGAAGTAAGTCCAAAAAGCCCCAAACAACTGATCAAAATAGCTAAGGCCGTAAATATTCCCGATAAGGTTCCAATACGTTGTTCGGCGGCAAACTTTCTGGCGTATTGATCATCCACAAAATCATATTGAAAGGGAATTGCCGGAAAATTTTCTTTGAACACCCGTTCTATAATCGTTATGCTTTGGTTGGCACTTTGTTTAGGGTTTAATCTTAAATTATAGTAACTAAAATTATTATGGCGGTCATAAACGTACCAGGCCTGCTTCACTGGCTCGTAAGGCGATTGCGCGATCATGTCCTCCACTACCCCAATAATTTTCATGGATGGTCCTGGGTCTTCTTCATCGGAATCACGGATTATCGTACCAACTGGGTTCTCAAGCCCCATGTATTCTACAGCAGTCTTATTAATGAGTATTCCCAAAGAGTCGGAGGCCATTTCCTTTGAAAAATCCCTGCCCTGAACCACTTTTAAATTCAGTGTACTAGCGTATTCCGGAGACACTTCAGTCCATGCAAAGTCTTCCTGAAAACCCTCGGGCTTTCCTTCCCAGGTATAACCACTTCGATTGGACCATATTTGTGTTGTTGGACTGCTAGAAGTCGCCATTGCAATGGCAGCGCCAGAACTAATAAACTGTTCTCTCATTACGTCTGTCTTTCCTTCAAAATCTGCCGACCAAGTCGGTATTTGTATCAAACCGTCCCTATCGTAGCCTATAGGACGATTCTTTGCGTGGTTAATTTGCTGCATAACTATTACCGTACCAATAATGAAAGCTACGGAAACCGTAAACTGAACTACTACCAATATCTTCCTCGGCAAACCAGCGTACTTCCCCGTTTTAAAAGTACCCTTAAGCACATCAACAGGTCTAAAGGAAGAAAGGTAAAGCGCAGGATAGCTACCGGCCAATAATGCCGTAAAAAGTATAAATACTATTGAGAGAAACCAAAAACTCATATTGCCCCAAGGAAAAGAAATTTCTTTCAAAGCCAATTCGTTAAACCCTTTTAGACTTAACAATACAATAATTATTGCCACCACATAAGCGAAAAGAACCACCAAAAAAGATTCGCTCAAAAATTGATAGATCAATTGGCCTTTCTGTGAACCTATGGATTTTCTAATCCCTACTTCTTTGGCCCTTTTCTCTGATCTTGCCGTGCTCAGGTTCATGAAATTGATACATGCCAAAAGCAACACAAAGGCGCCAATGATACCAAAAAGCCAGACATACTTAATGCGCCCACCAACCTGTTTGCCGTCTACAAAATTATTGCGTAGGTACCAATCATCCATTGGCATCAAAAATATTTGGGGATTAAACTCGGCCGTATCTGCGTTGAGGTCCTTCTTTACGTTTCTAATCGTTTCGGAAACAACGGCCATATCCCCTTTTTCCTTTAGTTGGACGAACATTTGAAAAGAGTTGTTGCCCCAATTATCCAATGAGTTTTTAATCCACTCGCGGTTGGCCACATAGTTGTCCCAGGGAATAATGTAATCTGTATCGTTAAAGGTATTATTGAACGGAATGTCTTGATAGACGGCGGAGACATTCAAATCATATTGGTTACTTATTTTTACCACTTTCCCAATAGGGTCCTCATTCCCAAAAAGAGCCTCTGCCGTGGATGATGAAAGCATTATGGAATTAATCTCTCGTAGTCCATCTTTTTCTCCCTTAAGAATCTCCAAATTCAGTACTTCCGGTGCCATGTGCTGCATGTAATTGCCCGGTCTGGAGATACTGTTTTCTTTGTATTTGATATAGCTGTCCTGAGTCCATGAGGCCATCATAAGGTGCTTAAAATTGTCACCGTACCCATCGCGCAGGGCAGGCTCTAAAGGCAATGGAATTGCCGGACCAGTACCTGTACGACCATTGAAAGTCTGTGATTGATAGACCTGTGCAATTTTATCTTTATTTTGAAAGTAGGCATTGTGAGAAAGTTCATCATACATCCACAATCCAATAATGAGGGTTACGGCCATTCCAAGGGCCAGACCACCAACATTAATAATCGTATATCCTTTATTCTTTGCAAGATTGCGCCAAGCGATTTTTAAATAATTTCTAAACATGATGATTGATGATTTTGATTGATGTTATTCTTATATAAAAGACTCCGTTTATTCGTAAATGTTTCACTCCGTACGTAAACTTTTTATAGGATTTAGACTTGCCGCTCTAATGGCCTGAACACCTACCGTTATAGCCCCAATGAGCAAAGAAACAGCTCCTGCAAAAGCAAACAGCCATAGCGATAGTTCTATGCGATAAGCAAAATCCTGAAGCCAATAATCAGCTATCCACCAAGCAATAGGAGCCGCTATTACAAATGCAACAACGACCAGTCTTAGAAAATTGGTTGTGTGCAGCGTTACTATTTGTGACACGGTCGCCCCCAAGACTTTTCTTATACCGATTTCCTTAATATGCTGATTTATAGATAAACGAGCCATGCCCAAAAGGCCAATGCAACAGATAATCAAAGACAGAACGGTAGCAATGTTGACCAGTTTTTGCCATTGCTGTTCTTGCTTATATTGTTTTGCATTCTGCTCATCCAAAAAATTGTATGTAAATACGGCATTGGGCATTATGTTTTTGTACACCTTTTCCAAGGCCGTTATAGCTTCCTGTTGTTTTGACTTTTGAAATTTGATTAAAATATTTCCAATCGGGACTTGCAACATAGAAATGAACATCGGTTTAATAGGTTCACGAAGCGAACCAAAATGAAAGTCTTTTACTACTCCGATTATCGTTCGATTTTGATCGCCTTCCTCATTTTCTATCAATTTTAT
>JBARUM010000640.1:0-3369 GCA_049645725.1 Maribacter sp. | reverse complement strand
AGTCTATAATCTGCTCCGACTATTGGAAGTAACGCTCCAATTTCAGTGGCGTCTAACAAAATCTTGGTTTTGATAGTATAGGTCTTTCCTTTTTGTTGATAATTTACTACCCATCCATTACCATCTTTTTTTACTTTGGTGTAAGTAGCGTTAAAGGCAATATAAAGATTCTGGATATTGGCCATTTCTTGGAGTATCATGTTCCCAATTGAAGGTTCAAAAAGTGTATGACTAACCCAACCAGTGGCTAGGGCTTTTTCTCCGCCGTAATGATCACGTAGTTTTTGACGAAACTCGCCCCATATTCCTGAAGGCATCTCATGATTGCCATCGATGGCCGACACCCCTGCAGAAGTGAGCATACCCCCTAACCAAGTGGTTTCCTCAATAATCTGTGCTTCAACGCCCATACGCGCTGCCTGGATACCTGCTGAAGTTCCTCCTGCACCACCACCTATAATCAGGACATCAACTTGCTTTTGTGCCACTAATGAAGAGACCCATAGAACACAGAGAAATGTATTTAGAATTATTTTGACCATCACTTTAATTTCTTATACAGTTTACTAAAAAACCGCTCATGTTCTTTAAAACCTTCATAAAAGAAGAAAACTTCGCTGTCAAGTCCTCTTTTGCGATTCTCTTTTATCATTTTTGTTAATAAGCCTTTAGAAGGGGTGTAGTCATTTACCTTTAGAAGTACGCCGGGGACTAAGGCTATGTTTTTGTTTTCTGGCATAAATTCTAAAGTAGCATTAAGAGTACTGATGTACGACTTTAAATTGTAACGATATACTTGCGGAATAATAACATCTACCCATCCGTTTTCGACCCACGTTGGCCAATCTTGTAGATATTCTTCTTTACTCCATGGAAAGATACTTGGCGCCATGGTAACCGCAACATTCGGTTTTACTTCTTTAATCGTTTCGTAGATTTTTTTGGCAAATAGATTCAAACGTTTTGCACGCCAATTGACCCAATCAGGTTGTTTGTAATCTTCTGGAGGGGCCTTGCCACGGTGTTCATTTTTGTAAAGGGAAACTGTTAGTTCATCATAACCTGCGGTTGACGGATTGGCAGGTAAACGATCATCTCCTTGAATTCCATCAATATCATAATTTTTAACCACTTCAGAGATCAGCGATAATAAAAAGTTTTGAACTTCAGGATTAAAGGCATTCATCCATTGAAATCCATTTTTAGAAACTAAATTGCCTTTGCTGTCAATGGCTTTCCACTCTGGTCTTTCTCTAAGAATATACCCTCCATCAGCTTTTTGGTAGCTACTTGAAAAACCAAATTCAAACCAAGCATGAACCCTTATTTTATTGACATGGGCAATTTCAATGAGCTCTTTGAGTACATCACGATCGGCAAATCTTGGAACAACCTTTTTGCCGAATTCTCTCTCCATGACCTCGCTAGGGTAGATTGTATATCCTCTATTCCAAACGACTACATAAATCTGTTCAATACCATAAGTTTTACAACTACGAACAACCTCTTCAATACCCTCTTTAGAATCCAAGGCTGTACTAGCAACATCAGTTAACCATACCCCTTTTTGTGATTGACCAGTCATGCTGAACGTGGTGAAGGTTAGAAGATAGAGCGCTATGGTTTTTATAATATTCATTCAATATCTTCTAATGTTTTCCATACTTCCAATAGGGCTCTTGGTACATGAAAGCAACCTTTCCATTTACCACCTTTAAGTTTTAAATGCACTTTACCTTGCCGATTAAGATAACCATACCATTCGCCGCCGTGTTCTTTATCTCTAAAATGGCCCCAAGAATAGTCATGTACTTTTTTGAACCATGCAGCAGCTTTCGGATTTTTATTGTAGGCGAAGGTTTTTGCAAGGGCCACCAAGGTTTCCAAATGCACCCACCAAAGTTTTTGGTCATGTTCCAATTGTTGGGGTGGATGGCCTTTGATATCCATAAAGTAGAATATTCCACCGTATTGCTCATCCCAACCATGTTCTAATTGTTGGAACATGATTTGTTCGGCTTTTTTCACCAAAATAACGTCATTTTTTCTAATCCCTAAATTCATTATAAACCACATGGCTTCAATGGCGTGGCCTGGATTTAGCAACCTGCCTTCAAAACTATCCACTAATTCTCCAGTATCTGAGACATTCTCAAGAATTAATCCGCTAGATTGGTCATAAAAAGTGTTCATTACCAAATCGATAACGGAATCAGTTACTTGGGATACCCTATCTGAACCTAAAAGTGGTTCCAGTTCCAAGGACAGATTGCACAGAATCATGGGTAGCGCAAAGTTTTGTAGATTTCGTGTTTTGGGATAAAACTTATTGTACTTTCCTTTCGGATTATTTTGTCTTTTTAGAATATTCTCAAAGGTGGTCTTTGCAATTTCTGCATACTCCTCTTTTTGTTCTATTTCATATAATTTACCAAAAGCCATAGCTGCAAAACAATCAGAAAAAATGTTGTAAGGCCGCACCAACGGCTGCCCTTTTTGGTTTAATGAAAAGTACCAATCCCCCTTTGCATCGCGACCATGTTTTCTTAAAAAATCCGCTCCCGATAAAGCTATTTTTTTCCACTCTTTTCTATTTTCCACTGATTGGTAAATACTTGAAAATAACCATATTTGCCTTGCTTGTAACCAAACAAACTTATCGCTATCGTAAATCTCACCTTTTTCGTTCAGGCAAGTAAAATACCCTCCAAAATCCTTATCTAATGAGTGTTTCACCCAGAACGGAATAACTTCTTTTAAGAGCTCGTTTTTATAAAGTTCTGCGTAATGTTTCATTTTTTAAAGTGTTCCAAGTACCTATTATACAAGTGGCCAGCTTGTGTGTAAGCGGATTGTGGACTCATGAAATGTGAAAATTCAAAAGTAATGGCCTTTTTGCACCCGGCGCGCTTTGCCGCTTCTAATTTGAACAGCAATTTTTCCCATTTGATAGGAAGAAATTTGATGGGCATATCTCGGTCAAAAGATTCCGTATTTGTCCAAGATTGTAATCCGTATTTATCGGCAAGGGATTTGTTCAGTTTAAGGTAGTCTTCTAAATCTTGATAATCAACATGGCCATCCTGAAAAGCAACAATATCAACACTATCTTTTATGCCCTCAAAAATTTCATCCCACTCTTCTTTATGTTTTTCTAAGGATACGGCCGATTTTTTTGAGATTTGGTTTGAGGATGCCATAACCGCTTTTTTACCATCTATCCATGGAGAGATTAAAACGGGCAGGCCATTACTAATTGCTTTACAATGGCCGCCTAGCTTGGCAATGGCGGGAACAGCACCTTTGGTTTTTCGGCTTAATTCAAGACTTAAATACCAACCGCCAAAACTGTTATAGTGACCATAGGTC
>JBARUM010000639.1:0-2111 GCA_049645725.1 Maribacter sp. | reverse complement strand
AAAAAACTTGAAATTTTCATTTCAAGCTTTTTTTGTTTTTATATGCTATTCGATGTTAGATATCCATCGCTTAGAATATTGAGAGTCATTGAACTCATTTGGTGTCGAGATTAGTATCAAGTTGATGTTCCAAATTATCATTGTGAGCACTACCTAAACTTTGATGCTCGTTCTTTTCATCTTTCAACCCGTTTGTTTTAATTGCACTATCTCTTCCAGGAATATCTAAATCCTTGCCTGCAAAGTCCACAGGATTATGCCTTTCCCGCAAACGTGCATCTGCCCCTTCGTCACGTCTCAAATATTCCTTTTTAGTTCCGATTACTTTTAAATCCTCTTTGGTAATTATAGGATTGTATTTTTTTTTATCTTTGTTTTGAGTATTCATTTATTTGAATTTTATTTAATTAATTATCACTTAAAATGAGTGACTTTACATTTACAAACTCTTTGATGCCAAAGCCACCATGTTCCCGTCCGTAGCCAGAATCCTTGACCCCACCAAAAGGCATATCTGGATTAGCAATACCAAATGAATTGATAAACACCATTCCAGTATCAAAATGTTTTTCGGCCAGTTTTTTAGCCTTCTCTTCGTCTTTAGAAAAGATACCACCACCTAAACCATAACGGCTGTCATTAGCAATGCGCATCGCATCGTCTTCATTCCTTGCTTTTATTAAGGATGCTACAGGCCCAAATAGTTCGTCGTCATAAGCAGGCTGTCCCGGTTTTACGTGTTCTAAAACTGTGACTGGATAGTAAAACCCTTTTCCTTCAGGCATTTCACCACCACATAAAATTGTAGCACCATTCTTTATACTTTCCTCGACTTGGTCATGAAGCGTTTCTCTTAAATCTGCACGTGCAATCGGTCCTAATTCTACGGTAGAGTCATTAGGGTTTCCAATGGTAACATTTTTCATTGCCTCTACAAAGGCCATCTTAAATTTTTCATAAACCGCTTCAACAATCACAAAACGTTTTGCGGCTATACATGTTTCCCCATTGTTATAAATTCGTCCTCTAACAGCTTTTTCCACAGCATCATCTATATCGGCGTCATCCAAAACTATATAGGCATCGTTACTACCCAGTTCTAAAACTACTTTTTTCAATTCAGCTCCTGCTTTTTCAGCTATAATTTTTCCTGCTTTAGAACTTCCTGTTAAGGTAACACCTCTTACTGCTTCATTTTCAATGACTGTATCAGATTGATCATGAGATATTACGAGTGTTCTAAACACATTTTCTGGCAGACCCGCTTCTAAAAAAATTTCTTCAAGTAACTTGCCTGTACCAGTCACATTTTCTGCATGTTTCAAAAGCACGGTGTTTCCTGCCATGATGTTGACTATAGCATATCGCATTACTTGATAAGCTGGGTAATTCCATGGCTGGATACCATAAATGACTCCAATTGGTGAATAGGTGATAATACCTTTACCACCGCCCAATAAATCGCGTTGTTCGTTTTGTAAAACGACTACTCCATTTTTTGCAGTATATTTGCAAATGGCAGAACATAAATCTACTTCATCGTGACTTTGAGCTAAAAGTTTTCCCATTTCATTAGTCATTAATTGCGATAATTTCTCTTTGTAGTCTTGTAATTTACTACCTACAGCCTTAACAATTTTAGCACGCTCATCTAGCGTAGTATACTTCCATTTTAGAAATGCATTGTGAGATGCTTCTATCGTAGTTTTTAAATTTTGATCTGTCATGTAATGATATGATTTCAACACATCACCTGTAGCAGGGTTTATAGTTGTAATTGACATGTATTATATTTTTTAGTTTTCACAAATATCTTTATTACATCTCAGTAGACTTAATGCAATACATTTTAATATTAACTATAAGGCATTAGATTAGAATTCGTTTGATAGCGTCAAGGATTGATGTAATCTAGTCAGTAGAGTTAGTCAATTAATAGGATCTTTGGACTAGTAAGATGCAAGAAGACTAGCATCCTATTTAGTCTTCATAAAAATTTATATAATGATATTAAATGATAAGAAAATAGCGATTTTAGCCACCAATGGTTTTGAACAATCTGAACTTTTTGAACCCTTAAGAGCCCTTAAGAATGAAGGCGCTACTGTAGA
>JBARUM010000638.1:0-3376 GCA_049645725.1 Maribacter sp. | reverse complement strand
AACCATTTACAACAGATATATTTAAAGGTTTTTTAGCTGTATTTCTTTTAGATATGGGTATAACCAGTGGTAGAAAGCTAAATGATTTTTTAAAGAAAGGTTGGTTCGCATTTTCTTTCGCCATAATAATCCCGCTATTTAACGGATGTACCGTGGCAATAGCTAGTTCATTATTCACGGATAGTATAGGGAATAGGTTTTTGTTTGCCATTTTAGCGGCCAGTGCCTCTTATATAGCTGTACCAGCCGCAATGCGATTAGCGGCACCAAAAGCCAATCCCAGTTTGTATTTACCAATGGCCCTCGCAATAACATTTCCTTTCAATATTACCTTAGGCATGCCACTTTATCTCTTTATAGTCCAAGCTTATTAATTTATTCCTATATCTTTAAACCTAAACTTTTCGATGGAAAAAAATAGGTGTGGCTGGTGTATAGGAGACGAGGTCTATGAAGCCTATCATGACGATGAATGGGGCGTTCCCGTTAAAGATGACCCGACACTATTTGAGTTTTTGATTTTAGAGACTTTCCAAGCAGGTCTAAGTTGGATAACCGTATTAAAAAAAAGAGATAATTTCAGAAAAGCCTTTGACCATTTTGATTATAAAAAAATAGCAAATTATAACCAAGCTAAAAAAGATGAGCTCTTGCAAAACACCGGAATTATTCGCAATAAATTAAAGGTAAATGCCACAGTCACCAATGCTCAGGCGTTTATTAAAATTCAAGAAGAGTTTGGAACTTTTAGTTCATATATTTGGAAGTTCGTAAATGGTGTGCCTATTAAGAATAAAGTGAAAAATTATAAAGAAGCTCCAGCTAATACAGAAATTTCGGATGCTCTTAGTAAGGATTTAAAGAAACGAGGGTTCAAATTTGTTGGCAGCACCGTAATTTATGCCCATATGCAGGCCACAGGCATGGTAAACGACCATGAGACCAATTGTTTTAGATATCATGAAGTTTGAAAATATGAAAATTAGCTTATCAGCATTCCTTTTTTTAGTTTTTCTTTTCTCTCTATTTATAGCAAATTCCCAAAACAAATATGAGCGGGAATACCGCATCAAAAAATCACAATTCCCTAATGAAGCCATTCAATTAATCTCAGGGAAACTTAAAGATGTTAAGCGATTAAAATTTTACAAGGAAACGGACAGTGCCAAGACCAGTTTTGAAGCAAAGTTTAAAAAAGACAGACTATGGTATAGTGTTGAATTTGATGAGTCTGGAATCCTCGAAGATATAGAAATAACCATTAAACCTGTGGATGTGCCTTCAGATGCCTATAAGGCTATTATAAAATATCTGGACAAAGATTTTTCCAAGTATCGCATCAAAAAAATTCAACAGCAATATCTAGTATCCGAAATCGAAACATTGGAAACAACAATAAAAAATGCATTCCAAAATTTGATTTTACCTTCTATAAATTATGAACTGATTATAGGCGGGAAAAAAGAAAAGGAATATTTTGATTATGAAATATTATTTAATTCCGATGGTAAATTTATAAGCATCAGAAAGTCGTTACCTCCAAATTACGACCATGTACTTTATTAAAAACGGTCTCCTTTTATTCATTGGAACAGTATTAGGTTCGTTTACTACAGCCCAAGCACAGGAAAACCTAACCTCATATTGGCAACCACAGACTTCATTAAATTATAAGGTATCCAAAAACTATTCGCATAACTTTGCCCTAGCCAAACGCACTTATCTATTCCAAGAAGAGGAATTTCAATTTAGCGTAAGACAACTGGATCTATCTCACTTTTCCAATCTAAAAATACGGGATAATCAAAGTATTGACTTTGGTGTCCAATACAGGTTCCGTGAAGTCTTTGAGGATGACGGATCTAACGAACTACGGTTTACCCAACAATACAATATTACGCGTCGCTATCGAAGTCTTAGATTTGGCGACAGGGTGAGGACGGAACAACGTATAACCCCATCCAGAACAATTCACAGATTCCGGTATCGCCTGGCCTTGGATTTTCCATTGCAGGGAGTTCAGTTAGATGTTGGGGAATCCTATGTCGTCTTCTCTACCGAGTCTTTACTGAGCGTGGCCAAAGCAGCTAAACCAGAATATGACCAGCGCATCACCGCCCAAATAGGATGGTTATTGAGTGAAAAAACAAAATTACAGTTAGGATCCGAATACCGATTTGAAAACTATACCCAGAATACTGAAAATGTATTTTTCCTTTTGACGGGTCTTATCCTATCCCTTTAATAAATTTTCAAATTCTGATCTTGGAATTTCCTTAGCTCCAAGGCTTTCCAAGTGGTCGTTGTGTAACTGACAATCTATTAAAGCGTAGTCTTTTTCTTTAAGCTCTTTGGCCAATTTTATAAAAGCATATTTTGAGGCATTGGATGTTAAACTGAACATACTTTCACCACAAAAGACATGTCCCAAATCAACTCCGTATAAGCCTCCTACCAGGTCATTATTCTCCCAAACCTCATAAGACTTGGCATACCCTTTTTTATGAAGTTCCAAATACGCTTCTTTCATTTCCTTAGTTATCCAGGTACCATCTTGTCCTTCTCTTGGCACGGAGGCACAATGGTCAAGAACTTTAGCAAAACAAACATTTTCGGTCATTTTGAATTGGCCATCGCGAAATACTTTTCGCATACTCTTGGAAATTTTTATGTCCCCCGGAAAAAGGACCATCCTCGGGTCTGGGCTCCACCATAGAATAAGCGAACCTTCATTAAACCAAGGAAAAATACCATTTTGATAGGCCAACAAAAGGCGTTCGGGACGTAAATCACCTCCAACGGCCAAAAGCCCATCGGGATTAGCAGTATGTATGGGAGGAAAAACCAAGTCTTCCGTAAGGAAGAAAATAGAACTTTTTTGTTTTTTATCTTTCAAGACTTTTATTTTCAATTTAATGAAATGCTTAAAAAGCAAAAAACTTGTTTAACTTTTTAGTCGAACAAATTGAAGTATGGTTTTGAATACACTTTGTCCGTCTTTAGAAAACTAAACAGCTCTTTTAAATAGCTTCTTTTAGAAAGGAAGGTCGTCGTGATCCTCCTCATTAAGATTATCTGCTGGTTCAAAAGCTTCCATGGGTGGTACAGGAGGCATTCCTTCAGCTTGTGTATTTTGCTGTAAGCTTTCTATACGCCATCCTTGAATGGAATTAAAATATTTTACCTCCCCTTGCGGATTAGTCCATTCCCTACCTCTAATATTTATACTCACCTTAACGTCTTGCCCAACAGCGTAGCTATTCAACAAATCACATTTATCCTGTACAAATTCTACAAGAATATGTTGTGGATATTGCTCATCTGTAGTAATTACCAATTCTCTCTTTCTAAAACCATTGTTTCCAAAGGTTTTGGT
>JBARUM010000637.1:0-3893 GCA_049645725.1 Maribacter sp. | reverse complement strand
CCTACATACAACATTTCAGAATCCGATTCATTAATGAAAAATTCACCATATGGTCCAGATATAGTAACATCGTCACCTGGTTTTAAACCAAAAATATAAGAAGATGCTACGCCAGGGTTTACATCCATCCAACCATTCTTGGAGCGATCCCACGGTGGCGTAGCAATACGTACGTTTAGCATGATTTCTCTACCTTCCGCTGGAAAAGAGGCCATAGAATAGGCTCTTTCAACCGTTTCGGGGTTCTTCATTACCAAAGGCCAAAGATTAAACTTGTCCCATTCTGCCTGAAACTTATCCGGGGTGTCGTGTTCCTCTGGGTGTGCGGTAATGTCCATATCGGAGAATTTAACCTCACACTCCGGTATTTCTATTTGAATATAACCTCCGGCTTTATAACCCATATCTTCTGGAATTTCTACAACGAATTCCTTGATAAAAGAAGCCACATTGTAATTGCGAACTACTTTTGCAGGCCATTTTTTAATTCCGAAAACTTCCTCAGGAATGGTAATTTCCATATCCTGCTTTACTTTTACTTGGCATGCCAAACGAGCACCATGACTTAACTCTCTTTTAGAAAAGTGTGGTGTTTCTGTAGGTAGTGCCTCACCCCCGCCGGAAAGCACATGACATTCACATTGAATACATGTTCCACCTCCACCACAAGCCGAGGGTAAGAATACTTTTTGAGCACCAAGTGTAGTAAGCAACGTACTACCTGATGCTACTTCTACCTTCTTTTCTCCGTTTATCGTAATGGTTACCGGTCCTGAGGGAGATAATTTTTGTTTCGTAAATAACAAAACAGCAACCAAAATCATCAATAGCACCAAAAAGGCTACGACCGTGATCATTATTGTTCCACCTGTACTAGTAGCTAAAATCATCCTTTACTTATTTATATCGTTATAAGAAATTTCCTTTTCGTCCATTTCCCTTGTTAATTCTTCTGCATCTTCCGTACCTACCTTAACCTCCTCCGTTTGTTGTACTGTTGTTGCCTCAGTTTCAACAGGTGCCTCTTCACCACCTCCTGTTAACATCCCACCAAAACTCTGAAAACCGATACCCATTAAACCCGTGATGATAAATGTGATTCCTAGTCCTCTTAACGGAGCAGGAACGTTGGAGTATCGAATCTTTTCACGAATAGCGGCAATAGCCAAAATAGCCAGGAACCATCCAATTCCGGAACTCACACCGTAGTTCAATGCTAAACCAAAGGTTTCTATCTCTCTCGCCTGCATAAAAAGTGACCCACCTAAAATTGCACAGTTTACAGCAATTAGAGGTAAAAATATACCTAGAGAATTATAAAGTGATGGAGAAAACTTTTCAACAATGATTTCCACCAACTGTACCATGGTAGCAATAGTTGCAATGAAGAGTATAAAAGACAGAAAACTTAAGTTGTAATCTGCATACTCCTCACCTAACCAAACTAAAGCGCCTTCTTGTAGTAAATATTTATCCAATAACCAGTTTAAAGGTACAGTAACCGCCAATACAAAAATAACGGCTGCTCCCAAACCTACTGCTGTAGCCACTTTCTTTGACACTGCCAAATAGGAACACATTCCCAGGAACACGGCAAATACCATGTTGTCTATAAAAATCGATTTGAAAAAAAGCTCTATATGCTCTAACATAATTTCTTTGTATCTATTCGTTTAGTTTTCTTCTACCAATGCCGGATTTCTTGAACGTTGTACCCATATAATGATACCGACCACGATTAATGCTGCGGGAGGTATAATCATAAATCCATTATTTTCATAACCAGTAGCATACAATCCGGTTTTCATAATCGGGTCACCTAATACAGGATAACCTAAGAGTGTTCCTGAGCCTAATAATTCCCTAAAAAAGCCAACCAAAATAAGAATCACTCCATATCCTAAAGCATTTCCGATACCATCGAGAAAAGACTTCCATGGACCGTTTGCCAATGCGAAAGCCTCAAAACGTCCCATGATAATACAGTTGGTAATAATTAAGCCGATAAAGGCTCCTAAGGTTTTACTAAGTTCATAGGCAAATGCCTTTAAAACTTGATCTACGATAATCACCAAGGTCGCAACAACGATCAGCTGAACGATAATTCTAATTTTAGAAGGAATAATATCCCGCATAAGGGAGATTACAACGTTTCCGACTCCCATAACAAATATTACGGAAATGGCCATCACTATGGAGGCCTCTAACTCAGCAGTAATTGCAAGTGCAGAACAAATACCTAAAACCTGTATGGTAATGGGATTGTTGTCCGTTAACGGGTCTAAAATTAAACTGGTATCCTTTTTTGTAAGTAAAGCCATGGTTATTTAACTCTAATGGTTTCTAAATAATCTTTATATAGGTTGACGCTCTCTTTAATCATGACCGCAACACCGTTTCCAGTAATGGTAGCTCCAGCAAGCGCATCTACTTCGTTATCCTCTTTGTCCTTGTTCAATGGGTCATTATTCCCTTTTGCAACAGCAATACCTTCATATTTGGTACCATCCAAGATACTCTCACCGGTAAAATCATCCATAAAGTACCGCATTTTGATATTTGCTCCCAAGCCGGCAGTTTCACCTTTATGATCAAAATATACGCCTTGTACCGTCATGGTTTCGTCTAACGCAATATAGCCCCATATAGCATCCCATAAACCTTTGCCGTACATTGGAATGATATAAAAGCTCTTATTGTTTTTTTTTCCAATAAATAGCGGCAATTTATAAGGTTTACCTTTCTTTTTGTTGGCAAGCTGCTTTTTTAAATCAATCAAATAGGCCTCTTCGTTTTGGGTTGTTTTACCACCTTCGATAATTAATTGCTCCTTAATATAATTCGTGAACTCACCTCCTACTCTATCCGTAGGTATAAAATTCACACTTCCTGCATCATCACCATTTTCATTTACACCCATAGCATAAAGAATATTCTGTTGCTTGGCGAACCGTTCGTTTTCTTTGATGTTAGGCATTAAGCTCGAGGCTAAAAATGCTAAAATGGAACCGACCACTACAACCATAACGGCTGCAAAAATGACGGTATAACTATTTTTATATGTATCTACTGCCATAACTAAACTGTTTCTGCTTTAAGTTCTTTTGCAGCGCTATCCGAATCTCTTGGAAGTACAACTGCATTTTTAAGTCTTTTCATTCTTCGCTTTACATTACCCTGTATTACGTAATGGTCAATAGTTGGTGCAAATACGTTCATTAACAATATCGCCAAGAAAACACCTTCTGGATAGGCAGGATTAAATACCCGTATCATTACCGATATAAATCCTATAAAAAATCCATAAATCCATTTGCCTCTATTCGTTTGGGAGCCTGTTACTGGATCGGTAGCCATATATACGATACCGAACGCGAGCCCTCCTACAATAAGGTGTTTCCAGAAATCAAAGCTCATTAGGCCGTAAAACTTACTTGTTTCACCGACCCAACCCATTTCTACAATCTGATTGAACATCAATCCCATTACCAAGGAACCTATTACTGCGCTCACCATAATCCTCCAGCTTGCGATTTTACTGAAAATTAAGAACAAACCACCTAACAAACATAAGAAGGCAGAAGTCTCACCTACAGACCCCGGAATAAAACCAAAGAACATATCGGATACGCTATATTTAGCTGTCATGGCGGCCTCATTATTCTGCGCCAAATATCCTAATATCGTTTCTCCGGAAATAGCATCTACATTATCTGCTCCTGCTAAAATTTGCTCGGCACGTTCACGTGCTTCATGTACCCAAACTTTATCACCACTCATCCAGGTGGGATAGGCAAAAAACAGAAAAGCTCTAATCGTTAAAGCAGGATTAAGAATGTTCATGCCCGTACCGCCAAAAACCTCTTTACCGATTACTACACCAAAAACAACAG
>JBARUM010000636.1:0-4318 GCA_049645725.1 Maribacter sp. | reverse complement strand
GCCAATGCTCAATACCTTGAAATTTCTTTGAGGCTTTTTCTTGCCTAAATAAGAGGAATATGGTTTACCGGTTCCAATGCATATTTCTAATGCTCTTATTAACCTATGAGGGTTATTTATGTCTACTTTTTCAAAATAGTCGGCATCTAAGAGCATCAACTTTTTTTGCAGAGCATCTATTCCGTTTATACGAAGTTCTCTATTGAGTTCTGTTCGTATAGTTGGGTCAACCTCTGGAAACTTATCCAATCCAGTGGTTACGGCATCGCTATATAGCCCACTACCACCAACCATAATAACACATTCTTTGGTTTTAAAAAGCTCTTCTAATCTAACAATTGCATCTCTTTCAAAATCACCAACCGAATATTTTTCCGATATATTTCTATGCTGAATAAAATGATGCGGTATAGCTTCTAATTCTTCTATGGAAGGAACAGCGGTTCCAATGGTCATCTCTTTGAAAAACTGCCTGGAATCAGCAGAAATTATTTCTGTATTTAAATGCTTTGCTACCAAAATTGCCAATTTAGTCTTACCAATGCCAGTTGGCCCGGTTATGGAAATCAGTATTTTACTCATTTAAAAGATTACCACAGTTATAGCAGTGTGTAGCATCGTCCCTATGCCTTCCTTTCGCACAATGTTGACAGTATTGCGTATTTAGTTGAATATTAGAATTATCATGAACAACTGCCTTTTCCTGTCCATTTGCTTTGCTTTGTTTGGAAAATTCTACCGTTACTATTCCCGTGGGAACCGCTATGATTCCATAACCTACTACCATAATAATAGTGGCAATGAACTGACCCAAATTCGTAATAGGAGCAATATCCCCATACCCTACCGTTGTTAGGGTTACAATGGTCCAATAGATACTTCTGGGAATACTGGTGAAACCTGCTTCGTCTCCCTCAATTAAATACATTATGGTTCCCATTATTACCGAAAGAATTAACACTACATAGATGAAAACTGCAATTTTTGTTCTACTTGCCTTCATGGCTTGAAGAAGTTGAGAAGATTCCCCAATAAATTTCACCAATTTTAAGATTCTAAAAATCCTTAACATCCTAAAAACCCTGAATGCAAGCAGAACTTGGGAACCTGCAAAAATATAGGACAGGTAGAGCGGTATGGTAGATACAAAATCTATAATACCATAAAAACTAAATATGTATTTGAACGGTTTTTTGATGGAAATGATACGGGCAATATATTCAATTGTAAAGAAAATGGTAACTATCCATTCTAAAGTAAGCAGTATTCTATGGTGCTCGGCGTCTATCTCTTTTACACTTTCAAGCATAATGAGAATAACACTAACGATAATTAAAAAAATAAGAGTTAAATCAAACCATTTTCCTAAAGGGGTATCCGCTTCATAAATGATTTCATGAACCTTGCTTTTCCAATCGGTGCTTGGTTTTTGGTCTTTCACTTTGTTCAATTAAGTTGAATTGTCTTTATAATCCTTCTTTTTCTTAAGTAAGTTTCAAGAATAAAATTGGCATTATCCGTATCGTCCATTGGCGTGATTAGACTTTCTAAGATATGAATATTATTTATTTGATAATTTAAGTCGTAATACCCTGTGCCGACAAGAGATCCTTTCCTTATAAGAACGGCGCTATACTCGCCAACCTCGCGTCCTTTGTCCACCAAAAGTACATTCTTATCCTTTAGGCTATATTTTTTTACGGCCTCATCAACACGGCTGTTGTACTTTTCTGTATCCTCTTTTTTAATACAAGCTCCGTTGCACCGGCCATCATCATGTTTAGAGCAGTTTTTTTTTGCCTGGCTTATTCCATTTAATTTATCACAAAGTGAAAATTCTTCGGTTATCCTATATAAATGGTTTTTGGCACTGAACATGCCGTTAAAAACTCCAAGCTTTTCCTTGCACTCACGATAGGGTACTATGCTTAACTCTTTATAACCATTTTCATTTGTAGAGCTGCACAGCGCATGAGAGAACATTCGTTTTTTAGGAACGATGTTGTATTTGGGTCTATTTTTTAAAAGTTCTTGATGTTCTTTTAGAAGTGCCAAAAGTTCACTCCCCGTTCGTTCAAAAGTAACCTTTTTTGTGTCTTTAATTAGTTTTCTAAACTTGGTGCTACTTCTAGTGAATAACTGATTCACCCTTTTTTTAATATTCGTACTTTTACTTAAATAGATTACCTCTCCATCTTTGTTGTGTGCATAGAAAACCCCAGTTTCATCGGGCATACTGCGCACAATATCTAATTGTTTCTCTGAAAGTTCACCTTGAGTTTCTTTGCGAATTACTTCCTGAATAATTGTTTTCTGTGAATCTTTAGTCAGCAATAGCTTAAAAAGTTTAACAGTGGCTAAAGCATCACCATTTGCTCTATGACGATCACTTACGGGAATTCCCAAAGATCGCACCAATTTGCCAAGGCTATAGGAGTCGGCATCTGGTAGCAACATCTTAGATAAATCAACGGTGCAAAGAGTTTTCCGCTCAAAATTATAGCCTAGTCTCCTAAACTCTGTTCTGAGGATGCGGTAGTCAAATTGTGCGTTGTGGGCAACAATTACCGTGCCCTGAGTTATTTCTACTATTCTTTTGGCAACTTCATGAAATTTTGGAGCGGTCCTGAGCATTTTGTTGTTAATGCCCGTAAGATTAACAACAAAAGGTTGAATATCTTTTTCCGGATTCACTAAACTACTGAACTTATCCACTACTTTTTGACCATCAAACTTGTGTATAGCGATTTCGGTAATACCCTCTTCGTTGTATTTTCCTCCAGTGGTTTCAATATCCAGTATCGCGTACATTTTTGCTTTTCAGGTATTTATATTTTCCTTTTTAATTTCTTGCCCCAAAGATACTACTTCCTATACGTACCATGTTGCTTCCTTCTTCAATCGCTATATGGTAGTCACCGCTCATCCCCATGGACAATATTTCTATTTCTTTTAATGTTGATTTGATTGATTCGAATAAAGTTTTGAGCGACTTAAATTCCCTTCTTACTTGCTTTATTTCGTTAGTAAACGTGGCCATACCCATAAGCCCCTTTATCGCTACATTTTTAAGGGCTAAAAATTCTGGGTCATTAATGAGTTTTAGTATCTCCTGTTCATCAAACCCAAATTTAGTATCCTCCTCGGCTATATGAACCTGTAAAAGGCAAGGTATTTTCCTATTGTGTTTTTCACCTTGTTTATCAATCTCCTTTAATAACTTTAAACTATCAACTCCGTGAATTAAAGAAACGTATTCCGCCATGTACTTTACTTTGTTTCTTTGTACATGACCAATCATATGCCACTGAATGTCCTTTGGCATACTCCCCCATTTATCTGTCATGTCCTGAACCTTGTTCTCGCCAAAAATACGTTGCCCGGCATCATATGCTTCCTGCAAATCGCTTACGGGCTTAGTTTTTGAAACTGCGACCAATGTTACATTGTCAGGTATTGTTTCTAGAATAGATTTTATATTTTCTTTTATGGTCATGTTAATTTTTTCTAATATCCCATGTAGGCCTAAAAGCCTTGAAAGGTTTGACATCTGCCATTTACTTTTTTAAAAATTGTATGGATACCGTTTCAGCTTTTTTACTTTGGGAGTAATCATAAAAACCTTCTGACGATTTTATGCCTAATTTCCCGGCCATAACCATATTTACCAATAGGGGGGATGGGGCATACTTTAGATTTTTAAAGCCATCATACATTACGTTTAAAATAGAAAGGCACACATCCAGCCCAATAAAATCAGCTAATTGCAAAGGTCCCATGGGGTGTGCCATACCTAATTTCATAACCGTATCTATCTCGGAAACTCCTGCAACCCCATGATGTAGGGTTTCAATAGCTTCGTTTATCATAGGCATTAGAATACGGTTCGCTACAAACCCCGGATAATCGTTCACCTCGGTCGGAGTTTTGCCCAACTTTAGGGAGAGATTCATTATTGATTCGGTGGTTTCATTAGAAGTACTGAAACCTCTTATAATCTCCACTAGTTTCATTATTGGTACCGGATTCATAAAATGCATTCCTATCACCTTTTCGGGTCTGCCCGTGACGGCAGCTATTTGGGTTATGGATATGGAAGAAGTATTGGTGGCTAAAATAGTTTTCGGCTCACTATTTTTATCTAACTCCCTGAATATATTTAATTTAAGGTCTATATCCTCAGTTGCAGCTTCAATAACTAAATCCACTTTTTGAACTCCGTTTTTAAGATTAGTGGTTGTATTTATGTTCTTAAGGGTATCCAATTTTTGGGGTTCTGAAATGATTTCTTTCGCGATCATTCTATCCAGGTTTCTAG
>JBARUM010000635.1:0-7127 GCA_049645725.1 Maribacter sp. | reverse complement strand
CTCCAAATCTTGACTGACCACAGAGGTTAATTGCTGATTTTTAATGTTCGCCTCGTTTAAATCTATGGAATCCCTAATTCTAATATTTCTTTTCAAATAGGAAGTGGAACTCTTATAATCGCCAGTTTTATCATAGTAAGCGGCGTACAATCTGTTCTTTTTTAGAATATTCTTTATATTAACGGGATCCATCCCATCACTCAAAAAATCCGTGGCTTTCGAAAAATTATCTAATTGCAAATAACATTCTGCAACTTCTAAGGTATTTTCAATTAAATCTGATGAAAATTTCCCCGTATTATACTTCTTAATAATTTCTATACTATTCTCTAAAAAAGGAATAGCTTCCTTATATTCCTTTGATTGCACATAGCATTTACCAATATTACCTTGAATTACACCTTTTAGGAGATTAGCTTCGACCAGTTCATTATCTGTTTTAACCTTTAGAACATCACTAAAATAAACATCCAGTAAGGCATCTGCCTTTTTAAAATAGCTAAGTGCCGTAGGCGTAGACTTATCCAATCTAAGGTAATTACCTATATTGTTGTTATATATGGCTTGAGCATAAAAATCATCTTCTCGTATTCCCTTTTTTTCTTCCGTCATATAATCCCGCATTGCCTTTCTATGTTGACCAAGGCTTGAATAAATATCGTAAAAGGCAACGTTTTTTGTGAGTCCTAAATCTCGTTTTCGCCTTCTTATCTCTATCTGCTTGTCATACAATTCCAATTTAGAATAATTGGTATCCATAAGCTCTAAAATTAAAGCTTTAGTATCCATAGGTAACAACTGCATATCATCGTACATGGATTTAGAAATTGCCAAACTCTTTTCATAGTCTCCCAAATCATAATAAATCTGGGCTTGAATTAATTGGTAGTTTCCCAGAGCAGTAGAATCATTGGTCTTTTGGGAACTGTTTAAATAAACGTTAACGGAGTCCAACCAATCATAAGCAGAATTTTGATTATACCTGTTGGGTGTTGAAAAGAAAAAAAAGGAGCGTTCCTCAGATCCTTGCAAATCTTGGAACTCTTTAAAAAAGTCATTATTCTGAGAAGATGGTTCTTGGGCACTACCAATAAAATGGAAGCACAAGAAGGAAACCAATAGAACAAAATTAAAATAAAGGACTTTTTTCATATCATATTAGGATACTAACCTAAACTTAGTGCAAATCACCGGTTCTACTAAATTTTTGTTGTGAAGTACAATTTCTTTTCATAGCTAAAAGTCTAAGAAATTTGTATCTCAAACAAGTGGGTTGTGTTCTACCAACACCCTTTTCAGGTATTAAATACCTACATAAACACATAAAAGTCCCTTAAAACAAAACTTAGTCTTATTTCAGTATAAGACTGTAGTTTTAACAGGAACACTAGTTTTATTTGTTATAACAAAAATATTACATAGAAATTCACCTTTTACAATATTGTTGTGTAACCCGCTTATTTTGTTGTGTAAGTGCGAATTCAGGGCAAAGAATGTATTTCGTCGAAATTTTAGGTATTTTATAGATAAAAACACACTACTTAACGAGTTAGATAGCTCTAAAATAGAAAAGAAGTCGTGCTTAAAATAAAAAAAGAACCAAACAGTCTAAGGGTGTTATGAATTCATTGCAGAAATTATGAATTCCTTAAAATCTTTTGAAATAGGAATCAATGTATTGTTAATCATTATATCCTTGGAGTTAATGGCATCAATATGGTCCACATTAACGATATAGGATTTGTGAGCTCTGTAGAATTTATTTTTGGGAAGTTTCTCCAAATAATCTTTGAGTGGACTCCTAACTAGAAATTTCTTGTCAATTGTATTTACCTCTAAGTATACGTTATCAGCCTTTATAAATTGAATATCCCCAAACTGTATCCTATAATAAAGATGCTGCTTTTTGACAAAGATAGAGTCCTTTAATATGGAATTGGACATGGGTACATCCTCGTTAATATCCTGATTCAACTGTCCTCCACTACTTTGCTTACCGTAAATAAAATTTGACAGTGCAATTTCTATAGAAGTATACAAATCTTGTTGTTCAAATGGTTTTACTAAATAGCCATTGGGCTTAACCGTTTTAGCATTCTCTACGGTTGCCCTATCTGAATTGGAAGTAACAAAAATAAACGGGATATCGTAGTTTCCTCTAATATGCTTACCTAAATCTATTCCAGTTTTATCAGAAGCCAAAATTATATCTATTAATACAAGATCTACTTGCTGTGTCTTAAGGACTTCTACCGCTTGTTCGTATACAATAACATTATCCACTATTTCATAGCCAATTTCCTCTAACATGGACTGCATATCATCTGCGATGATAACGTTATCCTCAACAATAAGTATTTTTATGGGCTGCTCCAAGTCTGTGTAGGGTTTAGATGGTTTTCAATCAAAATTACAAAAAATAATTATAACTAAAATAAAAGAGTAATGCCATTAGAAATGTACTTAGAGCTAATTTCTTGAGTTCCGGATCTAGTAATAAAGGACTTTGAACACCCTTGACCCTGACCAAATGAATAAAAATTGGTATGTATGCTAGTAGGCTTGTAAATTGAATCCAACTATGCTTTGTTAACCAAACAAAAGTGACAGCGCAAATAAAAGAGGTAATTAGCAATATATAATGATAGGTCTTGCCGTTTTCATATCCCATCTTAACCACCATCGTATTTTTACCGGCTTCGGTATCTGATTTATAGTCTCTTAAGTTATTAAGGTTTAAAACCCCCACGCTTAGCAGACCAATACTAATCGCAGGCAACAAAGAAAATATTGGAATGGTTTTTATATAAAGAAACATTGCACCTAAAACTCCTACAAGTCCGAAAAAGACGAAAACGGAAATATCTCCAAACCCCTGATAGCCATACGGGGTTTTACCCATTGTATATTTAATTGCCGCCCAAATACTAATTACGGCCAAAAGAAGAAATATTAGTGTGTACCAAAATTGTTCCATACCAAAAGCAGAAAACAATAAAGCTAAGACTAATAATAGCGTAATTCCAATAGCGATAAATATACCTTTCTTTAAAGCCTTTGGTGATAGAAGACCACTCTGCAAGGCTCTAGCAGGACCTATTCTAGTATCGTTATCCGTGCCTCTAACGCCATCACCGTAATCATTTGCGAAATTTGAAGTGACTTGGAACCCAATGGTGGTTAATAGTGCTAAAATAAAAATCAAGATGTTTTGCACACCGTAATAACCGGCTAATCCAGTTCCTACCAAAATACCTGAAAGTGATAAAGGAAGCGTTCTTGGCCTAGCGGCACTAATCCAAGCATTAAATTTTGACACTAAAAAGGATCTTCTATCTGAACCCTTTTACCATCTTTATAGGAAGCTACAAAGGCATCTTGAAATCCAATATCAACCAATTGCTTTCTAAAAGATTGTGCTTCTTGCAACGTTTCAAAATTACCTAGTGAATAAGAATAGAAAGGGTTTGTTTTAACGAACAACGTGTTTGTGAGTGCTTCCGAAGCTAAGGTGACATTATTATCTACAAAGGATTTCACTTGAACTGAATATATTTTTTCTTTTTGAAGGAATTCTTTCGCCAAGTAAAACTCTTTTACCAAACTTAATTCTTCATTTTGAATTTTCAAGTTATCTATTCTGGTTTTAATGGCATCCAGACTATCAATTGATACCAAAAGATTGTTATTTTGTTTATCAAAACTATTGGAACTGCTTAAACCGGCCGTAAAAGAAGTAAAGGCCAATCCGCCAATCAGAAAAAAAGCGGTAATGCCAGCGAGAACATTTCGCTGTATTTTACTCTTTTTCAGTTCTTTATTCTTAAATTTTATTTGATCTAAAAGACGCTCATTTATAATCTGAGCTTTATCTATATCTTTATGTAATTCTAATAAATCACTTTCTTCTATAAAGGGCATATATCAACTTTTATGGGGTACTACAAATTAAAAGTAGGTAAAAATTTAACAATAAATTAAGTTATTCTATAATATCCCCAAAAATAACGTTTAAAACAAATTAATCCAATAAAAACAAGATTAATCTCTTATATGAAATTGAAAATCAATTGCTTAAGAAATTTCCGACAATTATTGACTTTTATCAACTATTGCAATACCATCTGACTCAAATATAATTTTCCTGGCTTTGTATAGTGTACCGAGTCCCTTTTTAAAGGTTTTCTTGCTCATTTGCATGATATCCCTAATTGTTTCGGGGTCGGATTTATCGTTTAAGGCCAAAAAGCCTCCATTTTCCTTTAGTACTTCATGAATTTTATTGGCGGCTGGTTCAAGCACCCTGCTCCCTAAGGGCTGCAAGGAAATATCAATCTTGCCGTCCCTCCTAACGGTCTTTACACAACCAGGGATAACATCACCGATATTAATGGCCTTGAAAACCTCATTAAAATAAACCAAACCCTTATGTTTCTCATTTACAATAACTTCCCAACCCAAATCTGTTTGTCTCGTAACCACCAAGTCTACTTCTTCCCATTCCTTAAGCTGTACATTTTCATTGTTCAAAAACTTATCCAACTTATTTGAAGCCACCAATCGTCCTGAGCGTTGGTCCAGATAACAATACACTACGTACCATTGCCCCTCTTTCATTTTAATTCTTTGCTCCCTGAAAGGGACAAGCAAATGCTTCTCCAGGCCCCATTCCATAAAAGCTCCATAAGCATTAATTTCAGCTACTTGTAGCAAACGAAATTCCCCTAACATGATGTAAGGTTCTAGCGTAGTGGCTATAGGTCTCTCATCGTAATCCAGATAGCAGAAAACATCGATAAATGCTCCTATTTCATATGCCTCGGGAACATATTTATTAGGTAAAAGCACATCATTCCCCGCATCGTCACCCAAAAAAAGGCCAACGCTTGTATCCCTAAGAATTTCAAGTTTGTTTATTCTCCCCAAATCTATCATGTGGCAAAATTACGTTTTAATATCTGAAGATAACACCTTAAAGAAAAAAGGACTACCCCTACGGAATAGTCCTTAAAAATTAATTTAAAACCGTTTCTATTTATAGATTGAGGCTTTCTTAAAATGCTTACATAACATGTAATAAACTACTGCCCTATGTTTATTCTTGTTAGATGATCCATATTTGTCAAGAACACTTTTTACGGCATTCATCAAGTCCGGACTATCTTTAAGCCCTAATTTTTTAATTAAATAGTTGTTTTTTACGGTCTCTAGCTCCTTTTCGTCTCCTCCAGATACCTTAGAGGCATCAAGATTATAGATTGAAGGCCCAAGACCTATGGTTACTTTTGTAAGTAAACCCATGTCAGCACTTTCACCAAATTTGTCTTTGATGTCTGCGGCATATTTTTCGATAAGCTCGTCTCTCTTACTCATAATCGTTAGTGTCTTATAATTAATGGTTAATAGTGCCCTAAGATATAAAATGAAAGTAATCCATCAAAATTTTATTGTTGATAAGTCGAGGAGTGAAAATTTCCAAAATCATCGCATTATCGGACTTCATATAAAAAGATTCCAATTCTTTTTCAAGAGATTTCTTATCGCTAGCTTTTTGATAGCCTAGACCATACATAGCACATAAGGCGCTGGCATTTAAATCATGTTTTGTCTCAAAATAATTTTCAAAATTCTCAGAATCCTCTTTTCCCGGTAATATTCTAAAAATACCTCCTCCTCCATTATTTATTAGGATAATCCTAAAATCTTCTCTTGTATAATTATTCCAAAGAGCGTTGCTATCATAAAAAAAACTGAGGTCTCCAGTAATTAAAAGTGTGGGGGATTCGACTGCCAAAGATGCTCCAATTGCCGTAGAAGTGCTGCCGTCAATACCACTAGTTCCCCTATTACAAAACACTTTCAAGGAAGGTTCCAAATCAAATAATTGGGTATATCTTATAGTTGAGCTATTAGCCAATTGCAACTGATAATTAGTTGGTATGCGATTTAGCACAGTATTGAAAACTAAAAAATCGGAAAAGGGTATTTTGGTGATGTATTCTTTTCGTTTTACTTTATAATCGTCTTTTATTTTATTCCAGGAATCGGCAAAATTGCTTTCGACATTATTATGGCCAGTGTACAGCTTACTTAAAAAATCGTTCACTGATATTTTAATATGTTTGTTTAAACAGAAAAAAGTGTCATTGGCTTTAATCCCGCCAACATGCCAATGTTCATCCGGTTTGTAGATACGAAGGAAAGCTTTAATTTTTTTAGAAACAATAAGACCGCCAAAGGTCAACACAATCTCCGGTTTCAATTCTTGAAATAGCTCTTCACGATTTTCAGAAAGCTCAATTGGCGCGATCATGGTATCGATACTATTAAAAAAATTGGAGTGGTGTAAATTAGAGGTTGTTTCTGTAAAAACTAAGACTGTAGGATCCTTGCCCAATATATCCAATAAATCTACATCAACGCTATTGGGTTGATTCACACCTACAAGAATAATTTTACGTTTTGCTTGGTGCCAAGTTTCCCTGAACTTGTCAATTTGAGTAAATCCGTTTTGAACCGCCTCTTCAAATTCTATCTCAGCATCGATACTGGATTCAGGTAAAAAATCATACAAGGGCTCTTCAAAAGGCACGTTAATATGTACTGGTACATTTTCGTTTATAGATAGGTTGATGACTTTATTGAGTTCTTCATCATTAAATGATTGCACTTGTCTTTGAACCTCATCCAAATCTTTATCCGGAATCCTTTCCGGACAATAACGTTTTATTTTATCTGTAGCGTGGGAAACATCCTGCTTTAAATTAGCGGAATACCCAATGTGTCTGTTGAATACATCATCTTGACGAATGGTTTGCCCATCACCGATATCAATTTTATAGGGCGGCCTATCCGCAGAAATAACAACTAACGGTATTTGGCTGTAAAATGCTTCCGCAATTGCAGGATAATAATTCAATAAAGCACTCCCAGAGGTACACACAATACCCACAGGTTTGCCAAGTTGTTGCGCCATACCTAGAGCAAAAAATGCGGCACAACGTTCATCCACAATGCTAAAACAATTAAAAAAAGGATTCTCTGTAAAAGAAATCGTTAAAGGTGCATTTCTAGAACCTGGCGAGATAACAATGTTTGAAATATCCTTGGCTTGACAATGTTGTACA
>JBARUM010000634.1:0-1947 GCA_049645725.1 Maribacter sp. | reverse complement strand
ATAATAGACCCTCATGTTCATATGACCTCACGAACGACCGATGATTATGAGGCTATGGCTGCAGCGGGAATCGTTGCTATTATAGAACCTTCTTTTTGGCTGGGACAACCGCGGACACAGGTAGGCTCATTTCAAGATTACTATAGTAGTCTGGTGGGTTGGGAGCCGTTTAGGGCAAGCCAGTTTGGAATTAAGCACTATTGTACTATTGGTTTAAATTCAAAGGAAGCCAATAATGATGCTCTAGCCGAACAAGTAATAGAATTATTACCACTTTACCTTCATAAGGAAAATGTAGTTGCCATTGGCGAAATAGGATATGACGATCAAACCCCGGAAGAGGACAAGTATTTTAGAATGCAATTGGATATGGCCAAGGAATTGGAGATGACCGTACAAGTACATACACCACATAGAGATAAAAAGGCAGGCACCATAAAAAGTATGGAAGTCTGCTTGGAACATGGTTTAGACCCTACTAATGTGATTATTGATCATAACAATGAAGAAACTGTAAAAGAAGTTTTGGACAGAGGGTTCATAGCCGCATTTACAATCTATCCAAAAACGAAAATGGGTAACGAGCGCATGGTAGAGGTTGTACGCAAATTTGGAAGTAAAAACATTATAGTGGATAGTTCCGCGGATTGGGGAGTAAGTGACCCTCTAGCGGTTCCTAAAACAGCATCGTTGATGCTTAAACGTGGTATTGCCAAGGAAGATGTGGTAAAGACTTGTTATCAAAACGCTTTAGATGCTTTTGGTAAAAATGGTAAAATGAAAGAGGAGCATTGGTTAAAGCCAAGTGGTATTAATCAATCCGAACTTTTTAATGACAATAGTGTTCTGCGTGGTCAGACACCTCGGATTGATGAAGAACAAATTACCTAAAATGAGAAAAAAGCTCATGGGTTTTGCACGTTTGGCAAGACCTGCTAATTTACCTACCGCTGCTGCGGATATTTTAGCTGGGGCTGCTATAGGTAACTATTTTGCTCCTACAGCTAGTTTTAATTTTTTGATGGATAATCCTCAAAAGCTGTTTCTACTTGTTTTGTCTTCCGTTTGTCTTTATGCCGGAGGTGTTGTTTTCAATGATGTATTTGATGCAAAGTTAGATGCAATTGAACGTCCCGAAAGAGCTATCCCCTCTGGGTTGATTCCCTCATTGCAGGCGGTTGTTTGGGGTGTTTTTTTAATTCTTTCGGGTATTGTTTTGGCCTTTAATGTTTACCTGCTTAGTGGAATTGTTTCATTGTTATTGGTCGCAGCAATTTTTGCATATGATGCCTATTTAAAGCAAAATAGTTTTTTTGGTCCTTTGAGTATGGGTGTTTGCAGGGGTCTAAATCTTATACTAGGTATTTCTATTGTTGGGGCATTGATATGGTGGTGGATTGCAATCATTCCCGTACTTTATATTTTTGCCATTACTTTGATTAGTAGAGGTGAAGTTCATGGGAATAATAAAAACCATATTATATGGGCAGGTGTACTATATACAATAGTTATCGCATTGATTACGTTTACTATTGCAACACAGACATATAACCTGATGCTGGCATTTCCATTTTTACTATTATTCACATTTTTAGTTTTTAGCCCTTTAGTAAAGGCATATAAAATAAATTCTCCTGAGCATATTAAAAAGGCCGTTATATCGGGAGTTTTATCATTGGTGGTTATGGATGCTTGCTGGACGGTAGGCTTTTCCAGTTGGTATATTGGATTGGGTGTTTTGTTACTTTTACCTTTGTCGATATTACTTTCTAAATTATTTGCCGTTACCTAGATTTATGGAATTAAAACCTATTAAACAGTCCTTTTCGGTCCAATATGAATACCAATTGCATTTTACGCAAGGTTTGTTTCATATTGAAAATATGCTTTTTTCGGATATTTTTAAAAATTACAAAAGGGATGAGGCTGTAAAATTACTTTTCATAC
>JBARUM010000633.1:0-1818 GCA_049645725.1 Maribacter sp. | reverse complement strand
GCCATATAGAAATAGCTCCAAAGACCTTCAACTGTTCTTGCAATTATAAAGATAGTAACAACGCAAATAAGACTAATAAAAAATTGCTTTAGTGCTGTGATTTCATATCGAAACTTATATTTTTTATAAGCGAATAAAAATGTCAATAGCATACCAAAGATATAATTTACAACAATCGAACCTCCTAAGCCCTCTAATCCAAAGAAATAATAACCTAAAATATTTGTTGAAATATTAAACAACATTGCAGTTATTTCTATAAAACCAAAAGTTTTTACGTCTCCTTTAGCTGGAAAAATGAACCCTACTGGCCATACCATTCCTTTAAAAAGTACACTTATCACCATCCAGCTTGCAAAAGCGATTACACCAAAGAAGTCGGATGTATAAAGAACTCGCACAACAATTGGCATAAACGCAATTAGTAATACCAAAATAGGAGCAAGAATAAGAACCACCATTTCCGCTTGTTGGTTTACCATTGAAGTTACTTTTGAATTATCTTGATTAACTGATGATAGCCTAGGAAAGAAATCAGTGGACATTGCAGCAAACACTAAACCCGTAGATTGTCCTATTATTGACCAACCTGCATTATACAATCCCACCTGTTCTGTTCCTCCAAATCTTCCAATGAAAGCAGAAAGAATGTAGGCGGCAAAAAAACCGATTACACCAGTGAACGTTATGACTAACCCTAATTTAACCATAGCTTTTCCGTTATGAAATGTTTTCTTAAAACTCATTTCAACCGGCTCTACTTTAACCTTACGGGAATAATTCAAGGACAAAAGTAGTGCTGTAATCGAAGTTATTATAAAAGAAGGCACAATACCCTTTGAACCAAAAAAATAGAACAAAGGAATAGCAGTAAGCAAACCAGCAAAAGAGCCATACACACTTGCTTTCGCCAAATCTTGCAAGCGTCTTACCCCCTGGAGTACTGTAACCTGCGCTTTACTCACAATATCTATGAGTAAAGTTAAAGATAGCCATACAAAGGACCAAGTATAATCCTTATTGCCAAACGTCAGTTGACTTAGAGTTGGCGAAAGAACTATTGTGATAATCAAGCCGCAAGCACCAGCAACCCAAGCCCAACGACTGAGTGTTGTAATCACTTCAGATAATTTGTTTTGGTTTCCTTTTCCGTGAGCCTCAGATATCTCCCTTACTGCACTAAATGAAAGACCCAGTCCGGCAATTGAAATAATTAAATTTAATGGTGCATTAAATAATCCTATCAATCCTACTCCACCAGCACCTAAAAGTATAGCTACAAACTTGGTTTTTACAATTCCAATTAATATCTGTATAAACTGTACGCCCCCAAAAAGAGATGTCGCTTTAAATATCTGACGGTATGAAGACTTATTTAAATTTGCATTAAACTCCAACTGATCCTGTTTTGTGTTATCTTCCTTCAGAAAGGTTTCTTCCTGAGCATCTTCTTTGTTATGTATATGTTCAATCATGTTAATGTGCTCTATAAATCAGTTCTTAGGTAATACTTAAAGCTATGTAAAAAATACAGATTATTTACTGAAATAAATTTATTGAACCCTACCTATTTGGTGATTTTCAGATTGAGTTTCTGATCAATGTTGTTCTTCTTTGGAATTGTCCTTTTTTATTCACCTACAGTTATAATTGGGTCGAGCTGCTATATATTTTTATAAAATCACTAAAAACTATTGATTACCTCAACCACTTTTTGTACCTCCTCCATACTCATCACCTGGCTTATAGGCAAGCTGAGAACGTTTTGATGAATCATCTCGGTAATTGAATACGAAAGTGAATTCCACTCTTCATATG
>JBARUM010000632.1:0-5038 GCA_049645725.1 Maribacter sp. | reverse complement strand
GAAATAGTGGCTGCTGTACAATTCGGGCAAGCAAATTACTTGCGCTCCCTGCTTGGCCGCTTTCGTTACCCAGCTAAGACACTTTTTTAGATTATTCTCGGCAATATCGTTCAGATTCAACTGAATTACGGCAATAGTGTATTTTTTCATGTGCAACTCAAAAATGAAAATTAAAAATACTTCTTTTTATGGGACTCAGTATTATTTTGAGGGTCTAGTGGCCTATTTTCTTCCCATTTAGTGATAATTTTAGGATAAAGTTACCTTTCAACACTTCATAGGACGAATGAAGACGACAATACTTTAGGCTTATGTTACTATCTGGTTACATTAAGAATTTATAGAAAAATCCTTAGGGAAATCATTTTTTTACCGAGATACCATTCCACACGCAGTTCACTCCCCTTCTTCTATCGGTCAGTCCATAAGTGTTCTTTCATTGCTCATTTATTATACACACCGCTTACCATCATTTGGCTTAAAGCGAATACTCCCCATTACTGTAGGCCATAACCAGTGAAGCACTGGGTTTTTTGCAATTATTTGGAAAGTCGGCAAAAATGATACAATCTGGTAGGCCATTTTTAAGTCTTATGGTCACGGCTCCGATATCATTACCTAAAAATGTGTTGGAGAATCTGTAGTTTGCCTTGTATGCCACGATAGTTTCGCCATCCTGACCCGTAAACGTTCTCAAGTTTGTAATAGAATCAGAAATGTATTTATTTACTGCCCAAGTACTGGATTGTTGCCGTACAATGTCACCGATCAGTCTTTCAATATGTTGTTTTCCTTCTGGTGCTCCAGACATTCGCATTTTTTCATAAACGCTCATTCCTTTTAGCCGTTGAAGTGGTTGATTCATAGCAAAGTTGTGTAGATTTTTTTCGAACTGCGCTATGGCTTTACCTGTACATTCATTTATGTTAAAAAACAATTTCATGTCATTGGAAAGCCGCCGTAAACGATGTATCTGGTCTACCGAATTGCCTGTTGCATCGGGATTCGTGTACAAGTCTTTTAGATATGCCAATGTGCTTTTTTCAAATGCTGTTTCCAGTTTTAGCTTAGCCTTGTAAAGCTCCGGTTTCACAAAAATACCGGTTCCACTCTTAACCCAACGGTTACAACTCCTGTAAAGCTCAAAACCTGAAAGTGACTCTTTGGTAACCGTATACTCATCGCAAATCAAGGTCATAAGCTGCACTTTATTTTCTGGTAAAGCACTGGGGCATTTTTTACCAAAGGCAGAAATATATGCATTGAAAATCGTCAAAAATTCTTCGCTTTCCCTTTCAACATTAATATTTTCCAAATGTCCTCGGTACAAATAATCAAAGAATTCAGCATAAAAAAGATTTTTGGTATTCAAGCTCATACTACCTTCTTCTTTGCCATTTGTAGCTAAAAAAGTGAGGCGCTCCTGTTCCTGAAGCAGGATACTTTCTTTGACGATACGCTCTTTTTCCTTTACTAGGAACTGTCGTCGTTGTTCAAACTTAATTTGTAATTGATTTGCTATTGGGCTATTAGGTTCTAGGTCAACAAGATAAAGCTGATAAAGCTCGGAGATCTCTTTTTCGTTTGCAGTGTCGTTCATGGCAGTTTCCAAAACCGGCATTAGGTTACTTACAATTTCAGTTTTTTTGGCCTGTAAGACTTTTAAGGTAGTTTGAACCTTTTTAAGGTCCATTACCCTACGGTATGCCTTTTTGAAGTTTAGTAATTGTGTGTTTATTTCAGCGACAGTAAGCTCCGTTGATTCTATCTTGTCTAGTTCAGTTAGCTGTGTGAACATAAGTACGGTGAGTATTTCCGTAATTTTAGTATTGATTTGAGATGTTATTTTTTGTTGTTGCGCCGTATTTAACTTGGAAAAAAGTGTTGCATTTTTAGATTTAAAATTCAGTACTTTATCTATTGATGCATACTCCAGAGGTAGCTTTTTGACGGTTTCAAAATCGGTCATTAATTTGTTCTCCGTTTGGATTCCTTCTTGCTTCGTGATTTCATTGGTCACTAAAATAAGCTCTGAAGGAAACAATACAGAAAACTTTGTACTCAGGTCTTTTTTCAGGATTTGAATGTCGTTATAATCTAGATCATTACTTTTTAGAGCAGTATATGTATTTTCCAGTTCTTGGCGAAGTTGATTTCTTTTTTTGATATTACTGGTAAAAGTATCGGTACGAAAATCGATATGGTAATTATAGATAATACTTTTAAACACCCAATTTTTATAGCGGTCGGCATTATAGTTTTCTTTGGCGTAACAGGTTTGAATTTTACGCCAGCTTTTTGCCCGTCCATTTTTTGATAAGAAAGCAAAAGAACTCCCCCATGAAGGCACGTAAAATTTATCCGAGTAGAGATTGATAGCCATATTTTCAACCACACCACTGGGCATAGCTGTATTCATTTTTAAATCGGGGTATTCCTTTTTAATTGTATTCATCCAATCCCCTATTTCCCTGCAATTCTGAGAATGACAAAAGGCAATGGACATCAATAGCGAAACAGTAAGAAAAAAGCGTAATGAAATTTTCATATTTTAAAAGTAGTGCTTCATAAGCAGTATATAAGACTGGATACTGCACAATGGTTTTTTAAGGGATTAGTTATAAGTATAAATCCTTAGCGATAATAAATATAAAAAATCAACAATAGTTTGAAAAGGGTTTTACTGGGGAATTAAAATTTATTACAAAATATCCTGCAAACAGATTTCTTTCTCTTTCTATCTTACTTTTCCCAATTGTTTGTACAGACCAAACTATTCGGCTCTTATGCCAAGTATTCATGCGTTGCTTGTTTATGATTTTTTAGATAGTGATAAATCTCGTTACTCACTTTAATGACCTTTTTAAAAAGAGTTTTAGAAGAATACTTTATAGAAAATGTAGTACGGAATACTTTGCAAAGGAAAAACAAAGTGGCATAACGCAAGATATTGGGGTTCAGAAATTGCAAATAATTTGCATTATCCGTCTTTACAGGGATTATTGGATAAATTGTTTTTACTTTACAAAAAAAATGTGCTTACTATGAAAAAAATTAAAATACCTGCTATTCTTTTTATGTCTTTAGTATTACTTGTATCATGCAATATTAATGATGGGGGCGAAGGAATAGCTCCGCCCAACTTTGACGTTCTTGGTCTATGGGATTTGGTCGAGGTTAACGTTAATATTGGTCAAGACTTAAATATGGACGGAACAGCTTCTACAAACTTGATGGATGAGTTGGACTGTATTTCTGGAACACTTTTAATTGATGGAGATCTTGTTTGGACCTACGAGCAATCTATTGTAGCTATCACCGCTATTACAAATGACCAATTTAATGCTGATTGTGCTGGAACCACATCTGCTACCGGCACCTGGTTCTCAGACGAGGCTAGCGTAACTTTTGATGGGAATGAGGCGTTATCCGTACTTACAATCTCAGGAGATGAACTTGTTAACGATATTGGCGAAAACCTTCCTGGAATACAGAGTTTTGTATACGTTAGAAGAGTGGTGAACTAAATTTACGAATTGTAAATGGGTACAACTCATATTTCTTAAGTATACCGTTGGTAAATTGGATTATATCTACGCGAAAACATGTTAACCTACTTAGCAACATTATGAAAATCTAAGTAGAAGCAAGTTAATTTAGTTTTTAAGTGATTTCATATCAATCACAAAACGATATTTTACATCGCTTTTAAGCATGCGCTCATAGGCGTAATTAATATTTTTGATATCAATGACTTCTACGTCTGATGTTATATTATGTTCTCCGCAGAAATTCAATAGTTCCTGTGTTTCTGCTATACCTCCAATTAAAGAACCTGCGACTGATCTACGCCCCATAATCATTGGTACGGTAACTAACATAGGCTCTAAGGGGCCTAAATAGCCAACTACGACCAGGGTTCCGTTCGTGTTTAATGTAGCAACGTATGGATTTAAATCATGCGCATAGGGTACCGTGTCAATAATGACATCAAAACGCCCCATTACTTGGTTCATTTGAGCTTGATCTGTTGAAATAATAATCTCATCCGCACCTAAGGCTTTCGCATCTTCTATTTTATTGGTCGATCTTGAAAATAAGGTAACATGTGCCCCCAATGCGTGGGCCAATTTTAAAGCCATATGACCTAGGCCACCCAAACCGACTACCGCTACCTTACTATCTTTACCCACTTTCCAGTGCCTTAAAGGTGACCAGGTCGTAATTCCTGCGCATAATACCGGTGCGATACCTGCATGGTCAAGATTTTCAGGAACACTCAAGACAAACGCTTCATCTACAATAATACGTTCCGAATACCCACCGTGCGTGTTGGTATCCAAATGTTTGTCATACCCACCATAGGTACCCACCCATGCCGGGCAATATTGTTCTAAGTCATTTTTACAATTATCACACGTTCTACAAGAATCTACTAAACATCCTACAGCAACCAGATCACCCACTTTATATTTTGTAACTCCTTCCCCTACTTTACTCACAGTACCCACAATTTCATGGCCGGGCACAACAGGATATTGGGTCATTCCCCAATCGTTACGCGCAAAATGTAAATCTGAATGACATACACCGCAGAACAATATATCAATTTCCACGTCTTTTAAGGTTACTTCCCTACGATCAATGGTTAACTGTTCTAAGGCAGCATCAGCAGCTTCAGTACCATATGCTTTAACTTGTTTTGTGTTCATGTTGATTGTTTTTATTGGTTGATGGATTATAGTGCTTTCTCTTAAAGATACGAAAATCCCATTAGAGTTTTTGACGTTGATTTTTTTGTAACTGGATTTTAATGCTGTCACGGGCACAAGTAGCTAATTTTATGCACCGTAAAGGAGAATCGTTTCAGATCAGTTATGAATTCATGAGTATCTCGTCCCAAATCAGTAGTTGCAACAAGGACTATAAATGCTCTTCGTGTACGCTAAAAAATGGTATTGTACTGGGGAGAGCCCAAACTTGTAAATACCAAACCTATAATCTTAGCAAATCCCTTTAATTCCATCGGTAATTGTGG
>JBARUM010000631.1:0-1753 GCA_049645725.1 Maribacter sp. | reverse complement strand
TTTTAACTCAATGATATTTTTTTCTAGGTTAAAAATCTCTTTATTATACGTCATAATTCACTCCATTGTTTTGGTTTGTCGAAATAATACCCTTGAAACAGATCAATATTTAACTTTTTTAAGTGCTCAAATAATTCTTCTGATTCGATATATTCTGCTACAACATTACAATGTAATTGTTTCGCCATATTCACAATATTTTCAATTACTATTCTCCCTTTTTTCATTGTAGCTTTTTGGGTTAAACTAGCATCTATTTTAATAGTATCTATGTTCATATCAGCAAAATAAGAAAAATTTGAATATCCACTACCAAAATCATCTATAGCAATACGGGCACCTAAAGTTCGTAAATAGTCACAAACTTGATTTGTCTTTTCTATATCACTAAAACTTTCACTTTCAAGTAATTCGAAAGTAACTCGCCCTTTCATAGAATTATATGTTTCAAACATGTATTTTATAAAGTCTAAAATTTCTGGATTTACAATATCTAATAAAGACAAATTAATAGATACATGATAACTATTTTTATGAAATATTTCAAAAACTTTTTTTATCATAATTTTTGTAATTTGATTATACATAACACCTTTTTTTGCTACTTCTAAAAAATAATAGGGAGTATATGTCATATCACCATCTACAATTCTCACGAGTGCCTCATATTTTGCAATAGTTTTATCTTTATTAACTATTGCTTGAAAAAATGGGATGATTTTATCATCTGTTAGAGCTTTTTTCAAAATCGTTTGCATCTTTAAATGATCTTCATATTTTAAAATTTCCTTTTTGTAGTCCCTAAAACATATGTCCTTCAAATTATTTGTTTTTGCATATTCTAAAGCAAGTGTAGCTTCGGGAAGAAGATCTATTACTTTTTTATTGTTTCTACCAAGTGTCACCAATATGTATATATTATCATTTTTACTGATTGTGTATTGATGTTCCTCAAGATAATTTTGCAACTTGTTGTTATTTTCATACATCTCTTTTTTAAGAAGTGTATTATCTTTTGTATCTATTTTAAAAAGTATTGCAAACTTATCAGCCTCTAGTTTAAAAAGTTCTGTCTGGCAATTAAGTGTTTTTAAAAATTTTGCAACATTAACAGAAACTTCTTTAAGAATTTTTTCTCCAATTTTTAATCCATAAAATGAGTTTATTTCAGAAAATGATTTTATATCTATAATTGTTAAAGAATACTCTTCTGTTGTTGTTTCTAATCTATTAATTAAAGATACTCTGTTTGGTAGTTTTGTAAGACTATCTGTATAAAGGGCCTGAATAATCATCTCTTTTTGTTTCATTTGTTCTGTAATATCCCTCAATAATATAGATATTTCATTTATATATGTTTTTTGATTTTGAATTGAAAAGTCAGAGACAAAAGAGGATAGAGAAAAAATAAGCTGTTGTTCGTGTAAATCAATTGTAGAGTGGTAGTTTTCCATCTGATTTGAATTCAATTTTATTTTGTCTATGAGAGTCTTCTCAAAAATATCAATAATATTTGTATCTTCTTTTATATTGAGTTTCTCTTTTGCTCTTTGATTTAAATATTTTATATTAAAATTATTGTCTAAGGTGATAATTAAATCTGTTTTTTCAACGGCATCTTTAAATTTTTTTAGTTTTATCCTTTCATATTCCAACTCTTCTTTCATAGTTAATATCTCTTTTATTTTTTCTATAGAATCAAAAAGTTTATCGATAGATATTGGTTTACTAAGAAGTTTATCAACTTGTAGTT
>JBARUM010000630.1:0-3056 GCA_049645725.1 Maribacter sp. | reverse complement strand
AGATTTATGGCGATGAATTTTTCAACCGAAAATACATACCATATCTCTGATCAAATAATAAAAAAACCTTCAATCCGCGATTTGGAGGTTTTTTATTTTGGGATATCTCCGGTAATAACCCCAGTGGCTGTGGAATCCACCGGTTTTAAAATATCGATATCGTTACTGTCATCATATTCGCAGCTTGAAATGAAAACAACTACCGTAAATAGACCTAAAACACCAATTATTTTTTTCATAATGTTTTATTTTGATATTTTTTAAGAATTAATAAGAAAGCCAATACTTAGTAAACGTTACCAATTTAAAAAAGTTACATTTTTTTCGAATTTTGGTCGAAAAACCAAAATTGATATGAGAATTCTTTTTTTAGGTGAAACAATGTAACTTTAAATAAACATTTCCATGCCCGCACCATTAAAACCCTTTTTCGAATTGTCATTAGATCTTTTATGCATTGCAAACTTTGATGGTTACTTTGTTGATGTTAATCCTGCTTTTTTAAGAATGATAGGATATACCAAAGAAGAATTGTTCAAAAAGAAAATAAATGAATTTATCTACGAAGAAGATCGTCCTTCTACCCAAAAGATAAGGGAAGGTATACATAAAAGTCAATCAATAATAAATTTTGAAAATAGGTATTGTACCAAATCAGGAGGTTTGGTCTGGTTGTCATGGAGTGCCGTACCAATGGTAGAGGAGAAATTGGTCTATGCCATCGCAAAAGATATTACGCATGACAAGATTTTAAAAAACGAGCGGAGTAATGAGATGGCAAAACTCAGGACAAAAAGTGAAAACCTAGCCACATTGAACTTAATTACTTCTCATGACTTAAGATCTCCTGTGAATAGCATGATTTCCTTATTTGATTTTATTGATTACAAAGAGATTAAAAATAAAGAAACTTTAGAAGTGCTAAAGTATATTGAACTGGCCGCCAACGGAGTCAAAAACTCTCTCGATAATTATCTAGAAGCCTTGAAAAGAAACCAATCTGGTCTTAAAGCCCTAACTAGAGTTTTTTTGAAAAATTCATTGTCCAACGCTATCAATTCTATTGGGTCTCTTATTCAAAATACCAACACTAAAATTGCTTCTGATTTCTCTGAATTTGGTAGTGTTCATTTTGATAAGGAGTATATGGAAAGTATTTTTTTAAACTTGATCACAAACGCCATAAAGTACGCAAAGCCAGGAGTAGCTCCCGTAATAAAAATTAGTTCCTCTTTTAAGGATGGGCAAAAAGTATTGACGGTAAAAGATAATGGAAAGGGCTTTGATATGGAGAAAGTGGGTCATAAAATTTTCGGTTTAGGAGAGCGTTTTGACGATTCTAAGGATGGTAAGGGTGTTGGTCTTTACCTTATTCATAATCAATTGAAGAGTTTAAATGGTAGTATAACGGTGAAGAGTGAATTAGATAAGGGTGCAACTTTCTACATTAGATTTACTACTTAATATAGGCTTGTTTGAGTTTTTTAATAAGTAGAAAATAGAAAAACTTCTACTACTATTTTATAGGTTAATTGGTTCATTGAATTATCTTTAAGTAATTTAAAGACTTGAACCATGCTAAAAAACACAATACTACTACCATTCATTATTCTCTTGTTACTCGGATGCCAACAACCAGCAGAAAAACCTACTATTTCCGTAAAAGTTTCTTTTAGTGCGGAAGCGAGCGAAGTCCAAAAGTACGGGAGGTTATTATTAATGCTATCTAACAATGATGAAAAGGAACCACGTTTTCAAATCAACGATGGTCTTTCCGGTCAATTGATTTTTGGGATGAACGTTGATACCATGAATCCGGGGGACATTATTACCTTCAACGAGTCGGTTTTTGGCTACCCGTACTCCAGTTTGGCAGACATTCCCCCAGGAGAGTATAACGTACAGGCACTTCTGCACACATATGAAACTTTTAATCTTTCTACTGGCCATACGGTAAAATTACCTATGGATAATGGAGAAGGTCAGCAATGGCGAACCTCTCCAGGTAATCTTTATAGTAGGCCATTTAAGATTAGGGTGGTTGATAATGGTATTGAGAATGTTGAGGTGGTTATGGACCAAGTAATCCCACCAATTCCGGAGCCCGAGGATACAGAGTGGATAAAACATATTAAGGTGAAATCAGAAAAATTATCTGAATTTTGGGGAAGGGATGTTTATTTGGGAGCACATGTTTTATTGCCCAAAGGGTTTAATGAACATCCAGAGGCTAAGTATCCGCTTATGGTTTTTCATGGCCATTTCCCTGATGATTTTGGAGGTTTCCGCACGACCCCACCAGACCCTGAAATGAAACCTGAGTACTCCGAACGGTTTAATTTGGAAGGTTACAATATCATTCAGCAACAAGAGGCCTACGATTTTTATAAGCGTTGGAACGATCCTGATTTTCCACGAATGCTAATCATAGAAATACAGCATCCAACACCTTACTATGATGATTCCTATGCCGTAAATTCTGCAAGCCAAGGGCCTTATGGAGATGCCATAACTTATGAATTGATTCCTGAAATAGAAAAACAGTTTAGGGGAATGGGAGAAGGTTGGTCACGCTTTTTGTACGGAGGGTCTACAGGAGGTTGGGAAGCCTTAGCCGTTCAGGTAAAATACCCGGAGGAATACAATGGTTGCTTTGCGGCTTGTCCAGACCCTATAGACTTTAGGGCATATTGTCTTACAAATATATATGAAGATGAAAATGCCTATTATTACAAGAGTGCAAATAAGATGCTGGAAGTTCCTGCTCATCGAGATTATCTTGGTACTATTCAGTCTACATTCAGAGAGGGCAACCATCTGGAATTGGTGTGGGGCGATAAATCGCGCTCTGGCCAGCAATGGGATATTTGGGAAGCCACCTATTCTCCTCAAGGAGATGATGGTTACCCAGTAAGGATATGGGATAAAATGAGCGGGGATATTGACCATAAGGTCGCCGAATACTGGAAGGAGAACTATGACCTAAGACATATTATGGAACGTGATTGGGACAAACTAGGTGAAAATTTAAAGGGGAAGATTCATATCTATTGTGG
>JBARUM010000629.1:0-1967 GCA_049645725.1 Maribacter sp. | reverse complement strand
CTCGGTGACTGACCTGCGGAACTCGAGTGCTCGCTGACTTTGCCCTTCACATAGAGCAACGAGAGGCTGAACAGGCCAATGATTCCGCCCACGTAGGCGAAACCCCACGTATTGATCAGGCCGGTACCGCCATGGGCCAACAGGCTCACGACGGTGTCAAACGTGTCGTGCGTCGGCGGAGCGCAATGGCCGTGTCCGTGAGTTGCGTCAACACGTCGACGAGTATATCTTCATGTCTGTGCAGGTTTCTTCAGTGTCCGGAATTGATCGATGTGTCGAGACGCGGATCGACGAGGGGAGAGTCGTGGCCGTCGCCGCAAGTCTCGTCAGCGTCGATGAGGCCGTGGACCTCGCTGAGATGTTCAGGTTGCTGGGCGACCCCACACGTGTCCGCATCTTGTGTGCGCTCTTGGAGGCTGGAGAGTTGTGCGTCTGCGACATCGCAGCCGTGGTCGACACGAACGAAACGAAAGTCTCCCAGGCGATGCGCCTCTTGCGTAGCGCCGGGGCCGTTCGGAATCGACGCGATGGACGCAACGTCTTCTACCGCCTCGACGATGCCCACGTACGAATGCTGCTCGACCTGTCGCGCGAACACCTCGCGCACACCGTCTCGGAGAACTCGTGACCGTGGTCGGGCTCCGCATCGAGTCGATCCTTCGAGCCTCCGGACTTGGCGTGGCGAGTAGCCGCTGCAGCAGTCCGATCGGGACCCCCGCCTGATGGCGATCCGTCAACCTCTTTCTGACGCGATTCGGTATCGAATCGGCGAACTCCTCGCGGACGCGAGCCACGCTCGACGGAACGGCAACACGCCCAACGCCTGGCAACAACTCGAAGACGCGGTCGTTGCATTGATCAGGTTCGTGGCATGGATCCTCGTCGCTTTCGTTTCCCGATCGGTCAGCACAGGCGGTCCACCGGCGACAGCGGAATTCGTGCAGGCGGATTGCGCTCCGCAGCGGGATCGGTCGAGTGGTGGGCAGGGTGGATCTTTGTTCTCGCACTGATCGCCGGGTTTGTGGCACCGATCGCTGAGATCCTCGGTTTCGAACCGACGACTGCGAACTCGTGGCTCAACCGTGTCGGTCTCGCCGTGGCAGCAATTGGCATCGTCGCGGAATTCCTCGCCCACGGCCATGATCGTCGCGGCAATCGGCCTCGCGATGATGGTGCCGAATCTGGTGTCGTTTTCCTCGACCGCACCCCTCGTCGTCGCCGTCGAGTTGCAGGTCCGTTCCGTCGAGGAGCCGCACCTTCGGCGTCTTCACGGCGACGAGTATCGCTCGTATGCATCGCGCCGGGCGCCTCGTGCCCCGGCTTGGACGAATCAGGTTGGACGACACCGTGAGTTGGTTCAGCAACGCCGTTCGCTGGTCAGGCGCTGCCCGATCTTGAAGACGGCTCCGTCGGAAATCGGCGAGGCGCGCTGAGCTCGGCGATGGCTCGCCAACTGCGACCCTGGGGTTGCCGCCCGGAGACCTCGTCCTGATCCCGAGATGTTCACGAGCGGTGCATTCGCATTTACGTCGGAACCACCGTGATGTCCGAGGTTCTCTCACTCGACTCGCGTTCGCGGTCCTCGCCGACTTCTACGCCCGGCTCAGCTGAAGCTGGACTGGTACTGCGGCTTGGTGTTGCTGCACCCATCGATTGCCTTCACGAGCGGGTACGGGTTGACCGCAGCGCCACCGTTCGGGCGAGCCTCGAGGTGCACGTGTGCCGTTGAGCTCGAGCCGGTGTTGCCGTCGAAGCCGATCACGTCGCCGGCCTTGTCCTTCGTGCCGACCTCGATCCCTGGAGCGAATCCGAACATGTGGAGGTACGTGAAGTAGGTTCCGTTTGGTTGAGCGACGCGGAGACCGTTGCCGGGGAGCGAGCCGGGCTGATCCCAGTACATCTTGGAGATCTCACCGTCGGCCACTGCATACAGCAGTTTGCCTTCGGCGGCGATGATGTCGACGCCT
>JBARUM010000628.1:0-10061 GCA_049645725.1 Maribacter sp. | reverse complement strand
CTTATTTTTGAAACTTAAATTTATTATCACGTAACTATTTACGTAAAACAAAATTATTATTATGAACAAGAAGTTTTATCATTTGTCCATTTTTATTTTGGTTTTAGTAGGCTGTAAAAATTATGTAGATGCCCAAGTACCTAATAATCAATACGTTGATTTCAACGAATTATCAAAGAGCTTTCTGATTAAGCTAAAAGATGGTAAAGACACTAAGGATATTCAAGAGATATTAGCCAACACTTCGGTATCGGCCCTAGAAAAAGCTTTAAACACTAATGAAAAGAAATTGGCTTTTTGGGTAAATATTTACAATAGTTATATCCAAGTAATTCTAAAAGACAATCCAGATTTATATAATGATAGGGGTAGTTTTTTTAAAAATGATCAAATTAGAATTGCGGGCGAAGTAATTTCCTTCGCCAAAATAGAACACGGAATTATTAGAAAGTCACAATGGGAATATGGTTTAGGAAGGATTCGTAAGTGGTTTCCAAATAAATTTGAGCGTAAACTAAGAGTGGACAAAAGAGATTACCGAGTACACTTTGCCTTAAATTGTGGGGCCAAAGATTGTCCTCCAGTCGCCATTTATGATTGGGAACGTTTGGATGAGCAGTTTGATAAAAGCACTAAGAAGTATCTGGAACAAACAACAGTTTACAATGCGGAAAAAAAAGAAGTTGCGGTCACCTCATTATTCAGTTGGTTTCGCGGAGATTTTGGCAACAAGAGCGGAGTAAAAAAAATACTGAAAAAGTTTGATCTTATTCCCACTACAAAAGAAATAGAACTTACGTATAAGAGCTACGATTGGACCTTGGACTTGAATAACTTTATTGAACTGTAGTTATTTCTAGAAAGCTTCATTGATAGTAAAATAGAAATTTCCGCCTTCGTTAGATATACCATAATCTACCCTAATACGCGTACCTTCTTTTTTATTAAGTATATAACGTAATCCAGTGCCCACGGCATTTTTATAGGAAGAGGAAAAGAGCGTACCTAAATCGGGAGCTACGGTTCCGCTGGAACCAAAAAGCACACCTCCAAATCTACCTTTTATGGGGAAACGATATTCCAAAGCCAAGCTTAATTCTGAATTATCCTGATATCTTCTATTGTCATGACCACGGGTTCGCCTGGAGCCTAAGAAGTTAAGGTCTTGAAACGGGGTATCCTTACTTCTGGTTCCAACAAAGAAATTGGATGCCAAAATGTGTTTGCCTTTTATTCGATGATAGTATCTAGAATCCAACTCTATCTTATGATAAGAAAAAGAAGACCCTAAAAATCCGACTGATGTGAATGCACTTCCCTGTATAAAAAAGCCTTTAGTAGGAAAAAAAATATTATCCCTACTATCATAAAAGGCCATAAGCCCAAGATTGGAGACGGTTCCACCCTCCTTGCCTACTTCGTTAGAAGTATCTAAAAGTCCCCTGGGGACAAGGTTTATAACATTATAACCATCAAATTCATAGCCAATACCTACCGATATATTTGGTAATACTTCTTTTAAGGCCGAAAACCTTATTCTTGGAAAGTCCGCATCATAAATCTCCAAATCATCTTCTTGAGAGTCTATTCCCCTTCCATAGAAATTATAGAAATATTGATAATAGCCCAACTCCCCTATAAATCTCCATTTTTCTTCGTCCAAATATATCTCATAAGGCATAAAAAAAAGTAATTGTTTCTTACTCGTAAACGTAAGACCCAGTTGTATGTTAGAAGGTCTAGATGCCTGGGATTCTCCTTTAAGCCTAAATGTAGATAGACCTAAACCTCCATAACCTAAGCCAGTTTCTGGAAGAAAAAATATTACGGGAAGTAGAGTTAATCTAAAGTTTTTAATGGAATCCCTTACTTTTTTTTGTTTTTTCTGAGCGAACAAATTACTACATCCAAAAAGAGTAAATAACAGCAATACTCCCAAACAAATTCTCTTCATCAGGGTAATTTAGCAACTTCCCTCCTCTTATTCCTAGTTTTAACCATAAAACTGAGGCGGTTTACTTAATTTACGCCACATTTTAAACTAAACGATTACCCCCGGTTCTGTTATGAACAGCTTTCGCTATCTAAAAATACTGTGCATTGTAATTTTCATTGCCCTTGGAGCCTGCTCGGTCGCTGTTTTGGGAAATCTGAAATTCTCTTTTGATTTTAGTCAGTTCTTTCCAGAAGAAGACCCTGACCTCGTTTTTTATGATTCTTTTGTGGAAGAATTTGGAACCGATGATAGTTTCTTGCTTATAGCAGTTGAAAATGACCCCGATATATTTGATGAGGGTTTTTTAAACAGGTTTCACTCGTTTGCTACTGATAGTAAACAGTTCAGCTTTGTAACGGAAAGTGCTTCGTTGACCACACTATCCTATCCCTTAAAAACAACTTTCGGATACACGGCACTGCCTATAATTAACAGGGGAAATCCAGAATTATATAAACGCGATTGGAATAAAATAAAAGAAGACTCTCTTTTTCTAAATGCTTTCATAGATGAGAAAGCTAAATCCCTAGTGGTTGCATTACAGACCGTTGACAACTTAGACTATAAACAGTCCGAAAAATTATTAAATGAAATAAGATCGTCATTAAAAGAAAAAGAACTTCAAGAATACCATATCCTTGGTAGAGCTTTTTTTTATGAATCTATAGTTGAGATGCAAAAGGACGAAGTTTTAAAAACCACTATCGTAGCTTCCATATTAGTGTTTCTTATTCTTCTTTTAATATATAGAAGTTTACCTGTAGTATTGATTTCCGTATTTTCCATTGGCATGTCCTTATTGCTTTTTCTAGGTCTACTTTCCATTCTTGGGAAAGAACTCAATGCAATGGCCGCTTTTTATCCAGTGTTAATGTTGATTGTTGGAACTTCCGATGTTATACATTTCTCGGATAGTTTTATTCGAAAAATACACCACGGCATACCTAGGTATAAGGCTATTATTTCCTCTTTTAAAGAAGTAGGGATGACCACGTTGTTAACATCCGTCACCACTGCAATTGGTTTTATAACCTTACTGTCCTCTAGATTGGTGAGTATTCAAGATTTTGGCATTAATGCTGCCATTGGCGTTATGGTAGCCTATATTACAGTAATTTTTTTAACGGGCTCCATTTTAATTAGTCTTCCCGAAAAAAGTTTAATCGGACAAAAAAGCGTTTCGACAAAATGGGCGAATTTCTTATTGAAGATTAACACATTTACCAAGAAGCACCCCGCCTTAATTTTGTACGGCACAGGTTTGTTTACGGTTTTATGTATTCTTGGCATTTATCTTATCAGCACCAATTACGAGTTCAAGCAGACGCTTCCAAACGACAGTAAGATAGCAGCCGATTTTGATTTTTTTCAAGAAAATTATTCTGGATTCCGTCCACTTGAAATTGCAGTTAATGCCAAAAATGGTCATAAAGTAACCGATTTTCTGGCCGCTATAGAAATAGAAAAACTCACCTCATATTTAAAAGAAATCAAAAGTATTCGAAATGTTCAATCCTCAAACCTTCCCTATAAGATTATAAATAAGGCCAATAATTTGAATAGATCAGAATTTTTTAGGCTCCCTCCAGAACAAAAGAAATTTGAAGTCTATAAAAAAGATGCGAAAAAACTGGGCCGAAAGCAGTTTAAGAAATTTGTAAACCTTTCTGAAGATAAGGCAAGGATTAATGGGCGGTTACAAGATGTTGGAACAGATAGTCTCAAAAAAGTATACGCACAAATAAGTGACTATGCCAACACTCAAATAGATACATCTATAGTGCAAGTGAAAGTTACGGGCAAAAGCATGTTACTGGACAAAAACTCAGAATACATTCGTAGAAGTCTACTGGAAGGACTTTTCTATGGTTTGTTATTAATTGGTATTCTAATGGCCTTTGTGTTCAGGAATATTAAGATGTTCCTAATTTCATTGGTTCCCAATCTACTTCCAATTCTTTTTGCAGGAAGTATTCTTGGTTTCTTAGGTATCCCATTGGAGGCTTCTTTATCCGTTGTTTTTGCTATTGTATTTGGAATTGCGGTAGATGATACCATTCATTTTTTAGGCAAATATAAATTGAGCATCTCCCAAGGTCTCTCTCAAGAGAAAGCGATTGAAAAAACATTCACAGAAACTGGGAGAGCTTTGGTAATAACAACGATAATCTTGTTTTTTGGCTTTTTGGTTTTGTTGTTTTCTATACACCAACCTAGTATTACCATTGGATTGGTAATAAGTGTAACCCTAGTTACCGCACTTATTTTAGACCTGTTACTGTTACCGGTCCTAATACGAAAATTTTTGAGAAAAAAAATTAAATGATACTTTTTTTCCTATCCAGCACTTTTTTGAGGGACCTATGCGCAACAATGCTTTTACCCACCATAAATATCATTGCAGAAATCCATAAAGAGAAGAGAAGGTATTCCATAACTTTAAAAATTAAAAATTAGTTTAGTTTTGGTTAAATTCACTTTACATTTTAAGGTATTTGGGGATACCTAAAAATAGGTTCTTATGCATTTAGTCGATAAATATATGTATTTCATCTATACAAGTCTTAAAAAAAACATAATTTTCGATGAACTGCATTTTATTTAAAAACGCCACGATCCTAAAATCGTGGCGTATCCAAAAAAACAATCCAACCTAAAACAAACCAGAAATGAAAAAAATTGGGCAATAAATCACAAATCCTTGATTTGTTTTTCCATACTGGGACCTAGTTCATAAATGGCCCCTATTAATTCTCTTTTTAATTCTTTTACCTTAGCCATGTTTCCATTGGCTTTGTATACCTCGGCAGCTTGATATAAAAGTGCAGGTTCAAATGTTTTGCCATCTACATGTTCTTTTATCAACTGTGCTGCCTTTTCCTTATCTCCTTTTTTTAGATAGCTATAGGCTAACCAACTGTAGGACTCAGAGGTTGGTCTATTGGCCACTTCTTTTTCGGCTAAAGCCAAGGCTTGGTCTAGTTGCTCTGTTTCCTCCAGATATAAACCTACGTTATAAGCATTGTACATATCGCCATAATCTGGATTGCTTACAGCTATAAAATATTTATCCAAATTTATCATCCTTGTGAAATCATCGTTAAGATAATCCGCAATTTCCGCCTTAAGCAGGTAATAGTCCGGAGCATCATAGGTAAGTGTTACTGAATCCAGAATGCGCATTGCTTCATTAGGGTTTTTATCATGCGAAAATGCTATCCATGCAATTCCCTTTTTAGCATATGCATTTTTTTCGTCTAGCTTTAAGGCCTTCAAATAGTGATTATAGGAATCTTCTATTCTGCCTGCATGACCGTAATAATCTGCCAGGTTGGTATAACTCCAAAGCATTAGTTCTCTATTTTTAGAAGACTCCGCCTTTACTTTGGCCTTTTCCATGAAGTTGATGGTAGTATCTAAATCACCTTTATAATCATTCCACTTAGCTATTCGGATTAAATATCCAAAATCAGAAAGATTCTTAAGACTATCTAAATACTTTTCGGCCAAGTCATAATTACCTAGTTCCATATGGATATCAAAAAGCAAGCTATGTGACGCTGTTGAACCACCACTGGTCTTATCCGCTAATTCGGCTAATTCTAATGCTTCTTTAAAACGATGCTGGGAAATGTAGTTCCGAGCCAAAGACCTGTAATGACCTTCCTTTCCTACCGCAGCTATCTCTGCCGCCTTTTTTAGACTTTGCTCCGCCTTTTTTAAAAAAGTGATATTTCCTGTTTCTCCAAAATACCGATTGTACTCTCCTCCCACTATTGCAAAACTGGTAAGTTGCATACTATCCGGTCTAATTTTTTTATTCCAAAGTTCAAAATACTTTGAAGTGGTGTTTGTGGGTTGGGACACTAGATATTTGTTATAGTCTTCTTTTTGAGCAATGTTATTTTTGTTTTCCGAAGCACAGGAAAAAATCAAGAATAATAATAGCGTATAAAATATAGGTTTCATTGTCGTAATTGTTTTTTGGTTTTACTTTTAATAATAAGGGAGAGCGATAAAACCCTCCCTTATACTCCATTTTCATCTGCAATTTTTACTATGGCCAGTTAAAAACCGACATTTCTTTCATAGATTATTCAGGAGCCCCTAGATAAGGGAATGTTGTTGAAATATCTGCGGTAAGCCCAACACCGTCAGAAGTTAACCGTGGCAAATCTGCCGTACCGTCCATATTGGTATCTTGACCACTAAAACGATCTCCTTCCATTCCTCCAAAAAGAAGAATTAAAGACACATCGATAACGTCATCCTGTGGAGTTCTTCCTGTTAGACCTACTTCATCACCATCCGGAACTAATATCCTTCCGTCATTATCAAAATCAGTTCCTGGATTAAAATATGTTGTAGGAAGGTTAGGAGCTACTTCCAATACGTCTGCAGCCAAATAACCTGTTAACGTTGGGGCATCTAATCCAAGGATATTACTCTCGTAATTTACAGCGTCTGGATCAGCACCCAATAAACCCGCGTAAACGTCATGATATTGCTCCAATCTAGCCTCAAAACTCGCTTGAAAAGTTGCGGCCATCTCCGAAGGTATAGATACATTGTGCATGTTCTTTGTAGCCTCATCAGCACTTAGAACCGTGTTAATACCTGGTCTTCCCATAAAGTCCACTTGCGCGTATGTGCCAGTAAAATCCGGCATCATTGGTGGCATCATTGCTACCTCACATGGTTCACATGAGCCACCGCAATCAACTCCCGTTTCATCTCCGTTCATTATACCATCGGTACAATTAGGAAGAACTTCCACTACTTGATCATCATCGTTGTTACAAGAGGCCATTAGGGCTATTGCACCAAGAGCGAAAAATGCATGTTTTATAATATTTAGTTTCATATTTTCTAATTTTTATTTTTTAATTATTGCTTGGCATTTGTAGTTACCCAAGTTTTATAGACTGTAAGACCCAAAGCATTTTGACCTGTTGTTTCTCCCAACAAACTGTTCGGAATCTCTACTACGATAGACATCGTATTGGCACCATCGAAAGTATCTACTCCTGTAGTGTCATCGTCATCTGTAGAATCTGGATCGCCAGCAGGTTTAAAACCTCCAGGAGCCATGCCACCAATTACAGCATTGAACTGAAAAAAGTCAAAGAAAAAAGCATCCTGTCTTGGCCCAGCGAATAAAGAAACACCGTCCGAAGTTGTCTCTACTATCGCAGTATCGGCAGAAATATCTACGGAACCTAATGGAGAATCCACTAAAACCGTTCCGCTTAAACCAGTTGCACTAGGTGCTGCAGGTCCAAAAAAGTACATTTTACCATCCCGAGGTATTGCCTGTATTACCAGGTCCTCTATCAAATCGTCATTGGAATCAATGTTGATTTCCAATAAAATGTCCTCATCAAATGTACCATAAGCCAAATCTGGCAATACATTAGATTGTAAGTCTACAGCAAAAACTGTATTGTCCGAACCTTCTGAAGGTTCAAAAGCATAAAAGTCAGCAATATCGCCAGTACTTCCAGCAACACCCGGAGCATCAATGTGATCCGCCGCTACCAACAAGGCACCTGCAATTGCAATTGCCCCAAGGCCAAAAAATAATTTTGATTTTTTCATTAGATATTAAAATTTTAGATTAGAATCACCCTTACTTACGAGATAAGAAATGGAGGGTTTGGTTTTAAATGTTAAAATTTAGTTAACATAAAAATCATTCTATAAAACACGTGCCATACGTCCTGTTCTTGAATTACAAGATTTTTTAGGGTTTCCAAGAAAAAAGCAATAAAACCAAATACCTGTTATAATCCTTCCTTTGGTTGCACAACTGTAGTCCTTGGTTTAACGGTATCTTAATTTACCTAACTTTGCGCTCTTAAGTTTACACCCAATGAACCCATCAGCATCTGGTTGGATTGATAAATTTGGTTCTTTAGTCAAAGAACATAAGGATGCGTTTACCGGATTCAACACATTATACCAAAGTTTAAAAAAAACCGGATTTGTTTATGGGGTTAATACAGGTATCCCGTCATTTATAGTTCCGGAACATAGGCTTTCTGAGGATGAAAAAGCTAAATTAAACTTATTAGGCGCTCTTTATTTCACGTTTAGACTAGAAACAAAAGAAACTGATTTTAATACCTTTTTAGAGTATATATTCAAGTTTTATAAGGCACTAGAGTTAAATCATGTATCATTTTTAGGGAAACTCTTCACTGGAAATAAAACCTCTTCCAAACTTGAAAAACTGTTGGAATCAAGGATATATTTAGAAGATAATTTAATAAGTAAGACCTTTAATAGTTTTATCACAAATTCACTCCTTTTTATAGATGTACTTTTATTCAAAAAATATTTGAAAGATCAGCATCAAATCAAAGAATATGCACAGAAGCTTGAATATTTAGCGATTAATATTACCTACCACGCCCTAAACTCCAAAGAGCAAAACAAGAGCGACCAAAAATTAGCACTACTTCTTGCTTCTTCTTTAACCTATATTGAAAGTGACATTCAAAACTTTGATGGATCTTACAGAGATGAATTACTACCACAAAATGCAGTATGGGAGAATAAGTATTTATTGGATATGGCCTGTCTTACCGTTTGGGAGAATCACTCATTAGAATACAGGGAATCTGAATTTATTTATGGTATTGGTAAGGATTTGGGCTTTAAGGAATCCTATATAGAGCGGGCATTGACCGATGTCACCACTTTTTTTGACGAAAATGTGGAAACCATTCCTTTCTTGAAAGAACAGAACCTGGGCCTAAAATTCTATGATAGTATGGCTAAATTGGTAAATAGGCTAATTCTAAGAAATAGTAAACGGTTACAAAAAGAACTATCCGAAAGTGCGGAATTGGTGGCGCTCCTGTCAAAATCGACCATGCGCGACCTGAGTAAGGAAGAAAAGAAAAAAGTACAGAGCCAACTTTTAAATATTTTTAAAAGCATACCTTCCTTAGCTATATTTATCTTACCTGGAGGTGCAATTTTATTACCGATATTTATAAAATTGATCCCAACACTGCTACCTTCATCTTTTGATGAAAATAGGGTAACCAAGGAAGAATAAAGATTATTTTTCAGAAAATCCAAAAAACTAGGCTTAGGGTAAAACTATTTACCTATCAATTCCTTAGCTAATGTTACTCTAACCAAAGCTTAAAATCTTTAACGCGCTCCCTGCTAACAATAATCTCTTGTTCCGTAAAATGGTTCAGTTTAATCCGCAGCCGAGAATTAGTATATGAGATAATGTCCTTTATATGATTTATATTCACATAAAACTTACGGCTTACCCTAAAGAATGTTTTTGGTTCCAATTCGTTTTCTAAGTTTTCCAAAGTGGTGTCCAATAGGTAGTTTCTCCCGTCAGAAGTAGCGGCATAAGTTCCTTTGTTTTCGCTGTAAAAACATTCTACATCATCCGCGTTGATGATTTTTAAATGTTGTCCAACCTTGGCCGTGAATCGTTTTTTATATTCCCGCTCCAACGGGTTTACCAACAGTTTCTTTATATCGTCAAAATCCAATGCCAGCTTTTGCCCCGAGGGAGTTAAAGCTTTGAATTTTTTGACAGCAATCTCCAACTCCTCATCGTCTATAGGTTTTAGCAAATAATCAATACTATTTAATTTAAAGGCCTGAAGTGCATACTCGTCATAAGCTGTAGTAAAAATTATAGCGCTCTTCACTTCTATGACATCGAATATTTCAAAAGAAAGACCGTCGGACAGCTGAATGTCCAGGAAAATAAGATCAGGATGCTCATTTTCCTGAAACCAGATTATGGACTCTTCTACCGAGTGCAACATTGTAGTAACAGGTACATCTAATTCTGCCAATAATCGTCCCAATCTTCTTGCAGCTGGTTTTTCGTCTTCTATTATTATTACGTTCATTTATTTCTCTATTCCCCAATATCATTTAAGATATTAGAATTTATCTTCTGCTTAATTTTTCCTCATACAACCCCAAGCGATAATTCTTTAATTAAATTTTTCAGCTTCGTTTTTGTCACTTTCCATGTATTTCTGAATCTGGCGTTCCTCCCATTTTTTTACAACTATTG
>JBARUM010000627.1:0-7197 GCA_049645725.1 Maribacter sp. | reverse complement strand
GATTACTTTAAAGGCAATGACTAATTTTCATTTTGAGACTGATTTTGAACTTGAAAATACTGTAAATTTTCAAAAATGGATTGAAAAATCCTGTAAATCAGAAGGTTATGTTGTTGAGGAGTTAAATTATATATTTTGTGAAGACGATTACCTTTTAAAAATTAATCAGAAATATCTAGAACATGATAATTATACTGATATTATCACTTTTGATTACACACAAGGTAAGTTGGTTTCGGGGGATATTTATATATCTATAGATCGCCTTCTAGAAAACAGCACGAATTTTAATGTGTCGTTTGAAAATGAATTGCTTCGTGTCATGGCACATGGTATACTTCATTTAATGGGGTACAAAGATAAGGGAGTCGCTGATATAAAATTGATGCGGAACAAAGAAGAGGAAAAAATAAAGCTGTTCCACGTGGAACAATAGAAGATATGTTTGGAGAAAATTACGATGTTATAGTAGTCGGGGGCGGTCATGCTGGCACAGAGGCCGCGGCAGCATCCGCCAATATGGGTTCTAAAACGCTATTGGTGACCATGAACCTACAGACAATTGGGCAAATGTCCTGTAACCCCGCAATGGGTGGAATTGCAAAAGGCCAAATAGTCAGAGAAATTGATGCGCTTGGCGGTTATAGCGGAATTATTACCGATAAATCCGCTATTCAATTCAAGATGCTAAACAAGTCGAAAGGACCGGCTATGTGGAGTCCGCGGGCTCAAAATGACAGAATGCGCTTTGCGGAAGAGTGGCGACTTGCATTAGAAAGAACACCCAATGTTGACTTCTATCAAGAAATGGTTTCTGGTTTATTGGTAGAAGGAGATTCTGTCATTGGGGTGAGAACTTCATTGGGTATTGATATTAAAGGAAAAGCAGTTGTGCTTACCAACGGAACTTTTTTGAATGGTTTAATCCATATAGGTGAAAAGCAATTTGGAGGAGGTAGAGCAGGGGAAAAAGCCGCCACAGGAATTACCGAGCAACTTACAGATTTTGGATTTGAAAGCGGAAGGATGAAAACAGGGACGCCTCCTCGTGTTGATGGCCGTTCTCTTGATTACTCCAGAATGATACTTCAACCAGGAGATTCAAATCCCGAAAAATTTTCTTATACCCAAACACCCGTACTAACCCAGCAGCGTGATTGTCATATGACGCATACTAGTGTATTGGTACATGACCTACTCCGCGAGGGCTTTGACCGCTCACCAATGTTCAACGGTAGAATTAAAAGCATAGGGCCTCGTTATTGTCCCTCCATTGAAGATAAAATAAACCGTTTTGCCGATAAAACAAGTCATCAAATGTTTATTGAGCCCGAAGGTTGGGATACTGTGGAGGTTTACGTCAACGGATTCTCTACCTCGCTTCCCGAGGATGTTCAATTTAAAGCTTTACGCTCTGTAGTGGGTTTTGAAAAAGTAAAGTTTTTCAGACCAGGTTATGCTATTGAATATGATTATTTTCCTCCCACGCAATTGAGGCATACCTTGGAAACCAAATTAATCGATAATCTGTATTTTGCTGGTCAGATTAATGGAACTACAGGATATGAAGAAGCTGCCTCACAAGGTCTTATGGCAGGTGTAAATGCACACTTGAAAATTAATGAAGAAGAGCCTTTTATCCTGCAGCGAGATGAGGCCTACATTGGTGTTTTGATTGATGACCTTATTACAAAGGGAACCGAGGAACCCTACCGCATGTTTACCTCTAGAGCAGAATACAGAACCCTTTTAAGGCAGGATAATGCCGATTTGCGTCTAACACCTAAAGGTTATAACATTGGCTTAGCTAAGGAAGATCGGCTTAAAAGAATGGAAGAAAAACTTAAGAAGTCCGATGCCTTTGTGAATTTCTTTAAGGAAACCAGTGTGCTTCCGGAAGACATCAACCCTATTCTTGAGGAAGTAGATTCTGCCTTGGTAAAACAATCGGACAAGATGTTCAAAGTTTTTTCTCGACCCAAAGTAACGATGAATCACATGCTTCAACTAGAGGCGGTCGCCAGTTATGTGGGACAACACGAATTAAACAGAGAGGTTTTAGAACAGGCTGAAGTCCAGGTCAAGTATTCTGGATATATAGCAAAGGAAAAGGTTAATGCTGACAAACTTCATCGTCTAGAAGCTGTGAAAATTCCTTCCAGCTTTGACTACTCAAAACTTAAGTCCCTCTCTTTTGAAGCTAGGGAAAAGCTTACGGCAATACAACCAGCAACAATTTCTCAAGCCTCCAGAATTAGCGGTGTCACTCCCAGTGATATCAGTGTACTCTTAGTTTTTCTTGGTAGGTAGTGCAGATTGTTCCACGTGGAACAATTATTTTTCAATCCTTCCTCCTGCTATCGAAATAGTTCTAGTTAACTTTTATTTCCCTGTTACCGCTGAATCAACCATGCCAATGAAATTTGTCGTCGTTCTATTTCCTTGATTATAGTGTTTTCTTCCCATATTCCATTGGGAGATGTTTGTAGAAATACTGACTAAAATGTAATTTGGGAAAGAAACTTAAATACTTTCTTCCTAAAAGAAAGATACTCATATCTTCTAAGTCCTAAGAGGAAAACATCTTTAATCAAAATCTTAATCTTAAGAATATGGTATAAAACCCCAAATGTTTATGATAATATCTACCTAAAGTATAGCAAAAAAACAGTTTTTTTAATGAAACCGAGGATCCAGAAGAATAATTGAATCTTCTTACCGTTGTCGCGAAAGCTTTTTAGTAACTACAATTAAAAATGGTGAAAGAGAACCCGTTTTTTTAAAAAAGTTGCTTTCAGTTAAAGTCTCCGACTAACATGGAAATCCTTGCATGAAAATGAACCCTCTTTCCCGAGAACTCTTAATGCTTTATCTTAGCTACTTAAAATAAATATCTTACAACCGGTAATTAAAATGAAACCGTATTTAAAAACTAAGGATTTTTTCTATACTCAAGAAGAATTTGAATTGTTGTATGATTCTGATCTTGATATGTTAGTGACCCATCCGCAACCCTCAGATTTAAGCCACTACTACAAAAGTGAAAACTATATTTCGCATTCTGATAGCAAAAAAAACATCTTAGACAAAATATATCAGTGCGTTAAAAACTTCAGTCTTCAACGAAAAGTAAAGCTTATTAACAGTTTTCAATCTGTCAATAAAAATTTGTTGGACATAGGTGCAGGAACTGGAGATTTTCTGTTGACCGCAAAAAGAAAAGGTTGGGATATTGAGGGTGTTGAACCTAATGCAATGGCCTCTTCCAAAGCCAAAGAAAAAGGTATTTTATTACGAACAGATATTTCCGATTTACCTAACACTTATTTTGATGTTATCACCCTATGGCACGTGTTAGAGCATCTGCCAAACCTGTCACAACAGATTAAATCCATTAGCACTCTTTTAAATGCTGAAGGAACTCTTATCATTGCGGTTCCCAATTTTAAATCTTACGACGCAAAAAAATATAAAAACTTCTGGGCCGCTTTAGACGTTCCTCGTCATCTTTGGCATTTTTCCCAAAACTCAATCTCCTTGTTATTTAGGGAACATGGCTTAAAAATCACAGCAACTAAGCCAATGCTTTTTGACTCCTTCTACGTTTCCTTATTATCCGAAAAATATAAAACTGGTAAAAGCCAATTCCTTAATGCCATGTATACGGGATTAACTTCAAATTTAAAAGCTCTTTCAACAAAAGAGTATTCTTCGTTAATATACGTTCTTAAAAAAGAGTAAAATCTCTTTATACGCCTTTTAAGAGGCTTTTTTATTGCTTGTCTATTCTTTATATAAGAAACGCCCAAACGTCTCTTAAAATTTCCCTAAAGTGATTTAATTTAATAATTAAAACCTATTGTTAATTATTAATATTATAGTTGTTATCTATTATATACTTGTTACAGCTACAAGATACCTTATAAATATCTTAAACCTAACGACAGTTAAAAAAGCTTTGTTACTTTTGCACAAATTAATTTAACACAGATGAAAAAAATTATCCTTAGTTTGATTGTATTGGCATTTGCCTCTTGTCAACAAGAAAAAATAGGCTACGTGGATAACGTAAAACTCATGAACGAGTACCAGCAAAAAATAGACGTTGAAGCTAAGTTCAAAACCAAAGCTGATGTCCTAAACAGAAAAAGAGATAGTATTTCGCAAGCTTTTCAAATTGAAGCGCAGGCTTTTCAAGTAAAAGCTCAAAAAATGTCACAACAGAAAGCACAGGAAGAATACGCTCTTTTCCAACAAAAAGGACAGTTCATGGGTCAACAACTACAACAAGAAGATCAACAGTTACAAGCTGAAGGCCAACTTGAAATGGATAGCGTAGTAAGCGTTGTAAAAAAACAAATTGAGGCTTATGGAAAGAAAAATGGGTACAGCTATATTCTTGGGGGTGGAGATGGAGGAAGTGTTCTCTACGGAACAGATGCCAACGATTTGACCACAGAAATCGTCAAGCTTTTAAATGATAACTATAAAAAATTGTAATTTACTTAAAACCGGTTCACGCCGGTTTTTTTATCTTATATTTTCTATCCGTTCAATCCCTTTTTTTATATTAAATCTATCCTGTGGTAGAAACCCTTTCACAATAAGCACAACACCGCATATAACCAATACTATACCAATACCTTTTTTGATTAAACGAATACGCCTCACTGTCAGTTTTCTTTTCAATTGTTTAGCCAATAGTATTTTAAAGATGTCCGTAACAAAATAGGCGGAAAGCATTGTTATAAAAAAAACTAATATTCTATTGGAATCGTTTTCCAAACTAGGGCCTACTATTATAATTACGCCTAACCAAAACACCAGAACTCCTATATTAATAAAATTCAACAAAAAACCTTTAACGAATAGTCCAATATAATCCCCTCTGGTAAACCTAATGGATTTTTCCTTTATCCGTTTAGTACCTCTTTTAAAAAAAGTTGTTAAACCATATACCAAAAGGATAACCCCTCCAAAAACATAAAGTCCAGGTTGATTACTCAAGTTTTCCAATAATTGAAAACTACTGAAGTAAGCCACGATAATAAAAATAACATCAGCTATGATTACCCCTAAATCAAAAGTGAGCGCTGCCCTGAATCCCTTAATAGCACTAGTCTCTAAAAGAACGAAAAAAACAGGACCAATCATAAAGCTCAAAAGAAAGCCCAATGGAATTGCAGCCTGCATATCCTCTAGCATATAACACTATACTTTTTTTATTACACCCCCGAAAACTGTTTTTTCCTCCAGTTTTGGTGGGTTACCATGTATATGAACCTCCCCACCCGCCTTTACTACAGCCTTTACATATTCGCTAGCGAATATTACAGCTCTGGAACCAGCGTTTACGTTAACGGTAGAAAATTTAGTTTTGAAAGCTTTGCCCTCGTAAACACCTCCGGTGTTAATTTGAACGTCTTGTAACTCAGAAAAACCCGATGTCTTAATAACACCACCCGAAACAGATTTAATCAGCATCTGTTCTACCTCAGCAGCTACTATTAACTCACCGCCCTCTTGTGCTTTAAGCTCCAATACATCCTGCTTAATTATACCTTCTGAAGTTATTCTAGCATCCTCATTTACATCGATTACGACAATTTCTTCAGTGTAATAAATATCCACAAAGGTCTTGTAACCACTGAATATTTTTCCTATTTGCATTCTAATCTTTAGAACACCATTGTTGTTTACAATAGCAACTTTATCAGTATTCTCCCCCGTAATTACAGCTTTGTTATCGGTAGATTTAATAAGATTTATTGAGAGACCATCAAAGCCCTTGAGCTCTGCAAACTTATCCAAACTTTTAGTTACTTTGTTATCCTGTGCATTTGTTATTTGCAACCCAAATAGAAATAGCAACAATATAATATGTTTCATTCTGTTGGTTTTGTTTACTAACCCGCCTGACTAATCAAAATCTATTCCAAAAAATCACTCTTCGTTCTTACCTATGAGTGAAAAATCCAAGTGACGTTTTATTAAATCGGTATTCTTGACCATTACAATTACCTCATCACCTAATTGGTAGGTCTTCTTAGTTCTTTCCCCCACAATGGCATATTGCTTATCATCAAAGATATAATAATCTCCTTTTATGTCTCTTATACGAACCATACCCTCACATTTATTCTCGACAATCTCTACATATATACCCCATTCCGTAACACCACTTATAACACCTACAAACTCTTGATCCTGATGATCCTGCATGAATTTTATCTGCATATATTTAATAGAATCTCGTTCAGCACTTGCCGCAAGACCTTCCATATCCGAAGAATGTTTACACTTCTCCTGAAACGGTTCAGCTTTAGGTGCCTTTCCACCATCAAGATAGTGTTGTAATAAACGATGTACCATTACGTCCGGATATCTTCTAATTGGTGATGTAAAATGGGTGTAATAATCAAAAGCCAAACCGTAATGCCCAATATTATCTACAGTATATATAGCCTTACTCATACTACGTATAGCAAGGGTATCCACCAAATTTTGCTCTTTTTGTCCTTTTACATCCTCTAAAAGTTGATTTAAAGATGAGCTGATAGATTTTTTATCCTTAAAGTTTAGCTTATGCCCAAATCTGGATATAATACCATTTAATGCCATTAGCTTTTCTTCATTTGGCTCATCATGAATTCTATATACAAATGTTTTAGTAGGTTTTTGTTTCCCGATAAACTCTGCTACCTTCCTATTGGCCAGTAGCATAAATTCCTCTATGAGTTTATTAGCATCTTTTGACTCCTTAAAATAAACACTGGTAGGTTCATTCTTATCATTAAGGTTAAAGCGTACCTCTAATTTATCAAAGGAAATAGCACCATGATTCATTCTCTTAGCTCTCATATCCTTGGCTAACCTATCCATAGATAACGTAGCCTCAACAACATCGTCACCGACAGTATATTCTGAATCTCTTATCGATATTTCGTTTGGTATGAAACCCTTTCCCGTTTCAATGATATGTTGTGCCTCCTCATAGGCAAAACGTTCATTAGAATTGATTACTGTTCTACCAAACCATTGGTTTTTTATTTGAGAATTACTATCCAGTTCAAAAATAGACGAGAAAGTATATTTTTCTTCGTTGGGTCTTAAGGAACAGGCATTATTAGATAATACCTCTGGCAACATAGGTACGACCCGGTCTACAAGATACACTGAAGTTGCCCTATCGTATGC
>JBARUM010000626.1:0-1850 GCA_049645725.1 Maribacter sp. | reverse complement strand
TATCTCCCTCTTTCATTGCTGCCTCGTATATTGGCATGGTACCTTTTTCCATGCTACGTACTTTGCCATTTTTTAACCCGTGCATTGCTCCACGCGGATGTTGCCAATCACCTACCGGCATAAGGCTACGATGCCATGCATTAGGCATTTCAATGACCATTTCATCATTCCAATCAGCTCCTCCCAAACCACCAGGGTGATGTGATACTTTACCTACCGAAACTGTTGTGTACCCATGCTCCTTAAACCATTCCGGCATTGAAGGATGTGTGTTTTTCTTGTTCTTTACTAGCTCTTGTGATCGTTGAAAAAGAGCATTGTTGCCAGAGGGCCCGTAAGTTCCCGTCAGTAAAGTGTATCTTGAAGGACCACAACTAGGTGCGTTAACATAGTGATTGAAAAAAGTACGCCCATTTTGCGCCAGTTCATCAATGTTTGGAGAATGAATATACTCTTGTCCAAAGGAAGCCAGTTCAGGGCGAAGATCATCAATACAAATAAGAAGAATATTTTTTGGTTTTTCAGATTGCGCATAAGTATTCATCCCTAATGCACATAGGAATAAAATAAAGATGACGCTTCTGTTATACATTTACTTTAATATATTTGAATTACACACCACTAAAAGCGCTGAAACCACCATCAACGGGTACTACCACACCCGTTACAAAAGCCGCACCATCACCACACAACCAAAGTGTAGTTCCTATAAGATCCTCAGGTGTTCCAAAGCGACCCATCGGGGTTTGTCCAATAATAGTATTTCCCCTTGGAGTTAAGGAACCGTCAGTTTCTGTCAGCAAGGCCCTGTTTTGATCGGTAAGAAAAAATCCTGGCGCCAAGGCGTTTACACGTATACCTACTTTTGAAAAATGAACCGCCAACCATTGTGTAAAATTAGACACCGCAGCCTTTGCGCCGCTATATGCCGGTATCTTAGTAAGAGGAGTAAATGCGTTCATTGAAGAAATATTCAAAATGCTGCATCCTTCCCTTCCCACCATGTCTTGAGCAAATACCTGTGTAGGCAAAAGTGTTCCTATGAAATTCAAATTAAACGTAAACTGTATTCCAGAGGTGTCAAGGTCAAAAAAGGTTTTGAATCCTTCTTTCGTGTTGTTTAAATCTTCTTCTTCCAAGTATGGATTGCTTGTTGTGCCTAAAGGGTGATTACCTCCGGCCCCGTTAACAAGAATATCACAAGGCCCTAATCTTGAATGGATTTCTTTCTTGGCCACCTCAAGGGATTCTTTTTCCAACACATTGGCGACTACCCCAATGGCAGTACCGCCTGATTTGTTAATGGCATTGGCCACTCCTTGAGCGGCTTCTTTCTTTAAATCCAACACAGCAATCTTATGCCCTTCTTGAGACAATGCCATGGCCAAGGTACTGCAGAGTACTCCTCCCGCTCCCGTTAAAACAACTACTTTTTTACTCATCCAATAATTTTAAACTTTAAACTTAGAAGGCACTAATAAATATGAACATGGTTTTTTCAAATTTCAAGTTTTTAATCTAAACCAACTAATGGGCTACCCAAACAATAGTGCAAATATGGAGTAAATACGTCCATTTCATAAGCTCTAAAACTAGTTCATACCATAAATATACGTATCCTGTAGTATCTTGTTTTTGAAAATGTATTTTTAAGTATTTAAAACCCTTGTTCAGATTACAGACCTGTACAGCATGACATACTTTTCGAAAGGACTTGAAAAGAATTTCTAAATAACTTTTCCGTCGCCCTTTTGTTCTAGTAATTAGGGTTAGAGGAAATCACGTCTTAGAGGTTTCCCCTGGTACAGATAAATAAATAGAATTTTTCAATTAAGATTTGAATCTAATGC
>JBARUM010000625.1:0-2075 GCA_049645725.1 Maribacter sp. | reverse complement strand
ATAAACAATAGAATTCCTCCAATTACTATAATTCCGGTTTTAAGTTCTCTGGATAGTTTCAATCAAATTAGGTTTATAGTTATGAATAAAATTAGGAATAATAATAATAATAACAAGGCTCTTATTGTGAGAGCTTTTCCAAGGCATCTGGCACGGATATTCTAAGCCCATTTTTATAGGCTACGATATAAGCGCTACTATAGCCTTTTAAAATAGCACTGGACCGTATTTTTTTAGCGGCGTTATAAGAGTTCGTTTCCCCATACATATATCTGAAAAGATTTTTGTAAGGCTCTTTAGACAGCTGACCAAGACCGTTGAAGTTGTCAGGAATTAAAGTAAGGTCTTTACCGCTCGCCATTAATTGTACTTTAAAAATAATATCGCTATTCTCATTATAAGCTGGTGCTTCCTCATTGAAAACTGGTTGTTTAAGTATATCCTTTTCTGCTACTGCAACTTCAGTTTTACCTTTCACCCTATCAATTTCTACAGGGCTTACTTCTTCTAATTTAATATTTTCCCCGTCTTTAGTTACAATTGGATTTTTGGACTGGTTTCCTTCTTGAACAACCACATCATCCATTGTTGGTTTAACTGGCTCGCTTATACTTGTTGCAACTGAACTACTGACACCTTTCTTATACTCTAGAATGGCATTAGCGATAGCCGTGCCTATTTCCAATTGACCCTTTTTAGAGTTCAAGTAAGCACCCTCGTCCTTATTGGTCAAAAATCCGGTTTCTACCAAAACACTGGGCATGAAAGTTTGATGTAATACTATAAACCCAGCTTGCTTTACTTTTCTATTGTTTCGTTTTAATTTATCTGAAAAGTTATCTTGAATCATTTTTGCCAAAGCTATGCTCTGATCCAAAAATTCCTCCTGCATAATTGTTAAACCAATCACCGATTCTGGCGAATTAATGTCATAATTGGCATAACGGGTCTCATAATTGTCCTCTAGGTAGATGACCGAGTTTTCTTTCTTGGCAATTTCAAAATTCTGCTTGTTTGCATGCAGGCCGAGTACAAAAGTTCCCGCTCCATGTGCATCAGAAGAATGTGAATCGCAATGAACCGATACAAATAGGTCGGCATTGGCCTTATTGGCCACTTCCCCTCTTACGTATAAATCAATAAAAGTATCATCCTTTCGCGTGTAAATAACCTTGATATCCTTATTGTCAGATAGCAAATCGCCTACTTGAAGAACTATATTCAATGCTATTTGTTTTTCTAAATACCCATTTCCAAGGTTTCCCGGATCGTGCCCACCATGACCGGCATCCAAAACAACCACAAAAGGGTCATTAACCGGTAACTTAGAGTCTATTGAATCATAAGACATCAACATAAGACAAAATGCCAGAAAAGGTATAACTAAAAACCGTTTGATTCTCATATTAAAGTGGGTGTTCATAGCCCGTGTCATGGTTAAAATTATGGTAATACCCTAGTAAGGGATTAAAAAATATATGTAAGTTTGACATCTGAAACCTATGGCTCTATTTAACCGCCAAACCTTTACAAAAATAGGATATATAGCCTTGCAATCAAATAAACAGTACGTACTTTTCATTTTCATTCTTTTTGTTGGTGCGTTTTCGTTGCAGGCACAAGAGGGTAAAATCGTACCGCTACCCATAAAGGCCACAAAGGACACTATAATAGCGCCTCTCTTCCCCAAACCTATTGTAAATGACTCCATAACGGCCGATTCTTTGGCTAATGATTCTCTGAATCAAAAACCTCCCTTATTACTTGATAAAATTACTTATAAGGCCAAGGATTATGTAAAACTAAGTCAAAAAGAGAACAAAATATACCTTTACAACGAAGCGGAAATATACTATCAGGATACAGAGCTAAAGGCCGGTATTATAATCATGGATTATATAAAAAATGAGGTATATGCAGGTCGTTTAAAAGATTCTTTGGGCAATTATTCCCAGATACCTTATTTTAAACAAGGTTCCAACATTGTTATTCCTGACTCCATTAGATTTAATTTTGACACACAAAAAGCTTTAATCTGGAATTCAAGAACGGAACAACAGGCAGCGGTAGGAGCG
>JBARUM010000624.1:0-13900 GCA_049645725.1 Maribacter sp. | reverse complement strand
ATGTAATTATGAGTTGATGTTTTGGTTTTGTGGTTTAAAGATAAGACTTTCTTTACTCAATTATTATTTGAAAAAAGTTATAGTTCATATGTCGACTACTTATATGTTCAATACTGTATTTTTGTGTTTAGCCTACCTCTATGACCAATATATTTCAAAAACAAATAGTTGATCCTGCTAAGAGTCCAATTTTTTATGGCTATGTAATTTTAATTATTGGAACCATAGGTATTTACTGTAGCATTCCTGGCCAGACTATTGGGGTTTCAGTGTTTACGGATCCGGTAAAAGATGCTTTAGGGCTCTCCAGAAATCAGTTTAGCAATGCCTACATGATTGGAACGATTGTAAGTTCTTTGGTCATTGGAAGGGCTGGGATTTGGTTTGACAGGTACGGGGCTAGATATGTTGCATTTTTTGCCGCCATTACGCTAGGCATTACACTTCTTTTATGTTCTTGGTCCGCCCAAATGAGCGTATTTATGAAAGAGGTATTATCCACGGAATCTTGGATGATTCCTTTCGTTTTAATGACCGTATTGTTCTTTCTTTTGCGTTTTGCAGGTCAAGGAGTGCTAACGATGGCCTCCAGAAATGTAATAATGATTTGGTTCGATAAAAATAGGGGGAAAGTAAACGCTTTTAGTAGTGTGGCACTTTCTTTTGGTTTTTCTTCCTCCCCGTTATGGATAAATGGTTTGATAGAGGGACATGGATGGCAAGAAACATGGCGGTTTTTGGCAGTAGGACTATTACTATTTAGTATTATAATCTTCATTTTTTATAAAATTTCGCCAGAGAAACATGGTTTAGTCCCAGATGGTGCAAAAACAATTTCTAAAGAGGAAGAAAAGAAGAAGCCAGTTCCAAAACAATATACGCTATTGGAAGCTAAAAAGGAACGGGCCTTTTGGATGTATGGACTTACTTTGGCTTTTAACAGTTTTTTTATAACCGGACTTACTTTTCATGTTGTATCCATTTTTGCCAATGAAGGGTTTTCAAAGGAAGATGCTATTTCCATTTTTTTACCAGGTTCTGCTGTGGCCGTAACAGTATCTACCATATTTAATTTTTTGAGTGACTATTTACCGTTAAAGCTGTATCTGTTCTTGATGCTTTTTGGTGGATTTTTGGCGTCTTTAGGATTTCTGTTTTTATCAACTCCCGCCGGTGTCCCAATGCTGATTGCCGGTTTTGGTATTTTAAGTGGTTTTTTTGCTGTTTTAAATGCAGTAGCCTGGCCTCGTTTTTTTGGAAGAATGCATTTAGGTAGTATAACGGGCAAGATTATGAGTTTTTTAATTTTGGCAAGTGCTTTGGCACCTAGTATTTTTAGTTTTTGCCTTTCTACTTTTGGCTCCTATAAATTGGTAGGATATCTGGGATTGCTATTTTTAGCCTTCTTGGCCATTGGTTCGTTAAAAGCTGATAATCCACAATAGCCCTACGGCGTTAATTATTAAGGGAATAACTTAAATCATTCCATATTGGTGATCATCTCCAAAACCACCTACCTTTACCAAAAAATAATACAATGGATTTAAATTTAGCAGTATTGATAGATGGAGATAATATACCATCGGCGTATGTAAAGGAAATGATGGAGGAAATTGCCAAATATGGAAATCCTACTATTAAACGTATTTATGGGGACTGGACCAATCCACGTCTCGGGAAGTGGAAGAATATATTATTGGAAAATGCCATTACACCTATTCAGCAATATGGTTATACTCAGGGAAAAAACGCTACGGATTCTGCCATGATTATTGACGCCATGGATATTCTATACTCAGGGAAGGTAAACGGATTTTGTATCGTAAGTAGTGACAGCGATTTTACGCGCTTGGCTACCAGATTACGCGAAGCTGGCATGCAAGTTTTTGGAATTGGCGAACGTAAGACCCCCAACCCCTTCATTGTGGCATGCGACAAGTTCATTTATATCGAAATCTTAAAAAGTCAGGCAGCTGAATCTGTTGAAACTGGAGGTGAAAAATCCCATACGGCGAACAAAGTGGATAAAATTACGCCTAAAGAGCTGCGTTTTATTGCAAATACCATTGATGATGTTGCAGATGATGATGGCTGGGCATTTTTAGGCGATGTTGGTAGTTTGTTGCAAAAGAAACAACCCAATTTTGATGCACGAAATTATGGATTTCAAAAACTGACTCCGTTGATAAATTCCATCCCTCATTTTGAAATTGAGCGTAGAGAGGATTCTAAAGGACGAAAGAAACTTATTTATGTTAAAATAAAGGAGAAAAAAAACACACGTTCAAATAAGTCTTGATTCATATTTTTAATCCCATTATAATCAACTATGAGAGTTCCATCACTTTTTATGTTCGCCTTTCTTTTCCTTATTTCTTGTAAGCAAAATGAAAGTGACAATGCCAATACTAAGGAAATAATCGCAATAGACACTCTATTTGCAGATTACTACACCTTTAAAAAGGGTATTAACCCAATTGAAGCTACAAAGGATGGTTATAATGAGTATAATGACACCATAGCCAATTATATATCTGACGAATATCAAATATTCGCGAAAGAAAAATATGCCTATTTCTTAGATCAGCTTTCTAAATACGATTCAACTTCGGTGAGTAAGGAAGATTGGATGAGTTTACGAGTAATGGAATGGGATTGTTCTATAAAGCTAGAAGGGTTAATGAACCCTATTAAAACCATGGCTTCTCCAATGTACGATTTGCCTAGTTTTGAATTGATGCCTTTACTTCAGATACAGTCCTTGCATTTGTATGTTGCGCAATTGGCGGGTGGGACAAGTGTTCAGCCTTTTAAAACAGAACAGGACTACTTAAATTGGTTGGAACGCTTGGACGATTTTTTGGTTTTTCTGGACACTAGTATTTCAAAAATGCAAGAAGGGATAAATCAAAATGTTGTAGCTTCAAAAGTATTGGTGCTCAAAATGCTCCCGCAGATTCAAGCTTTTATGGGTATTCCCACTACAGGTAATATTTTTTATAAACCAATTTTACAGTTTCCCGATACTTTTTCAAATGAAACAAAAGAAAAGTTGACAACTAAATATGTCAATTTCATCAATGACAAACTAGAACCTAAATATGTAGAGCTTAATGACTTTATAGAAGAGGTATATTTACCGGAATGCAGGGAATCAGATGGTTTGAGTGCTTTGCCAAATGGGGGGGATACGTATAACTATCTTATTAAATTGCATACGACTACTAATATGACGGCGGATGAAATCCATGAATTAGGTCTAGCTGAGGTAATTCGTATCTCTGTGGAAATGACGGCAATTAAGAATCAACTGGGTTTTTCAGGTAGCCTAAAAGATTTCTTTAAACAACTAAGGACTAAGAAAGAATTGCTTCCATTTAAAAACCCAGAAGAGGTAATCGCAAATTTTAATACAATTAATGATCGTATTTCGCTAACCTTGGAAGATGTTTTTAGTTTACGGCCTAAGGCGGGTTTTGAAGTCAAAAGGACAGAAGCATTTAGAGAAGCCTCTGCCAGTGCGGAATATGTACCAGGCTCAAAAGATGCTTCTAGACCGGGAACTTTTTATATACCTATTCCAGATGTAAAAAACTATAACACCCTTCAAGACGAGGCGCTGTTTCTTCATGAGGCCATTCCAGGACATCACTATCAATTATCATTACAACAAGAAAATTACAAACTTCCTGAGTTTTTACATCCAGAAAGTATGGGTGTATTTGTGGAGGGCTGGGCTCTGTATGCCGAGTCTTTAGGTAAAGAATTGGGCTTATACACAGATCCCTATCAATATTTTGGAATGTTGAGTATGGAAATGCACAGGGCAATTAGATTAGTGGTAGATACAGGAATCCATGCAAAAGGTTGGAGTAGAGAAAAGGCCATCTCGTATTCTTTGGAAAACGAGGCGGAATCAGAGGATGGTATAATTTCGGAGGTAGAGCGTTACATGGCAACTCCTGGACAGGCTTTGTCCTATAAAATAGGCCAGCTTAAAATCAGGGAATTGCGTACAAAGGCAGAAAATGACCTGGGAGCCAATTTTGATGTTAGAAAGTTCCACGACCAAGTTCTGAATTCTGGAAGTTTACCCTTAGTACTTTTAGAGGAGAAGATAAATGGTTGGATACAGTCGCAGAAATAAAGGTGATATTCGGAATTTTATCCAAATGGAATATTTTCTTAAATTTTACGTTGTAGATTGAATCTAACCCTTCACAGATTTATGAAAAAAGACTTTCTTTCTTTTATCGCAATACTTTGCCTATTATTTTCCACTAATTCAAGTGCTTTTGTTTCGCAGGCGAAACCTAATCCAATTACTTTTAAAACCGGAAAACTGGTTAACAAGAATCCTTTAGGAGTATGGTCTTATACCGTGGCAGGAGTTGAATCGAAATATGAAAAAGGTGTATTGTTCATTCGAAAGGAAAGAGATAATTATATTGTAGAGGTACATTTGAGCAATGGGACACTTACCGGACAGGATGTTCAGGTAGTGGAAGATACTGTCAAATTTAATATCAATATTGAGGGGACTAAGCGGGTTTCTGTCGTGTTAACGGTATTAGGTGATACAATAAAGGGCAAAAGCTATTCTGACGATGGTACCTATGAAATTATAGGAGAAAGAAAACTCGCTCAAGGATAATCATGAAATTTAAACTCTACTCGTAAACAGGATTACCAAAAGGAATTAATAATAAAAAATCCCGTTAGTTTTAAACTATCGGGATTTTTTATGCTAGGCGCCGATGACACTTATCGAAAAGTCGCTACATAACTTCCATAATCCCAGTAATTTAATATCTTTAAACTGTCCGAGGATTATTCCCCCAATCTATCGTAGTATTTTCTTAGTTATGAACACTAACTTTTAAATAACCTAAAAATGAAACAATCAACGAATTTATTTAAGAAAATTTTATGTTTGGTAGTAATAACTGGCCTTTACGGTTGTGGGGAAGAAAAACAGAAAACGCCTGAACCTAAAAAAGAAATTGAAGTAGATGCACCTTCCAACATTATCTCACTAGAACAGGCCGATTCAATTTATGGTAACTATTCCAAACACAGGGTTTCAATAATTGAAAATTATGAAACTAAGGAAAGAGCGCCCGAAGAAAAATTTGAAGCTTCACGTTTTGTAGATTTTGACTATGAAACTATAAAAAAATATATTGCCTATATTGACCAGGAAGCGAAAAGTGCTGGCGTAAAAAAGGTTACGAAACTGCGGCTTTATTTTGCCAACTACCCAAATGAAAATACCTTCCCAGATGGCAAAGAAGTAAAGCACAAAAGACAAAATTCTATTTTTATGGTACCTACACTAGAGAAAAACAATAGAGATTATGGCTTTTACATAGGTACTGATGGTGGACCAGAACTAATTGTAAACTGGAAAGATCAAATGAAAAACGGAATGGGTCTTTCAAATTTTGGAGAAGGTAAATCATATGCAAGTTTTACCCATGCATTTTCTTTAAACCCCAGTTTAATTGTCGAAAAGAGCTTGGCTTTAAATTATGGGGGTTCAGGTCCACCCCCGCGAGGTGATTTTTAATTTACTATGAACCAAGAATTTATTAAATTTTTAGCTGAAAATTATTTCATCCCAATATATTTTTTAGCCTTGACCGTAAGCATTATATACTACAGGAGTTACTTCGACACCCCCCTAAAGTATTTTCCGGCGATTATCGCCTATACTTTTTTTAACGAACTTTTAGGCTGTCTGTTAAGAAATTATTCAGATTTTTCCTTTTTTAATGATTTGAAATATAGCTCTTACAACGACATTATATATAATATCTTTTCTATAATTTATTTTGGTTTTTTCTACAGGGTCTTTTGGAAGCTTGTATCCAATAAGAAATATAAAAAATGGATTTTTAACATTTCAATGACAGTAATGGCTGTATATCTATTGAGCTGTTTTTGGCAAAATCCTACTAACACAAATCTTTTCTATGCGCATGCACTAGGGTCTTGGGCACTACTATTTTGCATAGGATTGTATTTTTTGGAAAAAAAACAAAATAAAGAGAAAATTATTCAACCCTCAAATTTGGTTTTTTGGATTAGTCTGGGTCTTATAGTCTTCTATTCACTATTCCCAATTCTATTTCTAATTGGTTATTTAGATGTTGATACTTGGGAAAAATATGAACTTAGAGCTGTTCTTAGAGTTTTGATAGTTATCATGTACACTCTTATAATTACTGGGTTCATTAAAGGACGAAGAAGATTTTTTGGATAAAATTAATAATGGTAAAAGAAATGTTATCATTTTTAAAAGATAATTATTTTAAAATTGTGTTTGTCTTTGCTTTGATTTTGCCCGTCTTGAAATACAAACAATATTAGGATACAAATTTAAAGACATCACCATTATTATAGCAAATATAATACTTACCGAAGTGCTTGTGTACGTAATAAGGGAATACAAGGATTTACAAATCATCCATGAAAGAGGGAAGTCTAAGTATGATCATCTCATATTTCATTTTTTAGAATTTATTGAAAGAGTATTGTAGCTAAAGATTATATAAAACTTATTACTTATGGAATCATACTAGTTACACTAGGTACAGCGATCAATCCCTTCTTTCTAAATATTGAACTTCATCCAAAATTGGGTACTAAAAGATTTGGATCCATACTACCAGTAATGTTTCCTTTACCATATCATATCCAATCTGGAAAAAGGCGAGTTACATTCATGTATTACAATAACCTATTATTGTGGATAAGTCTTGGTTCACTATTTTTTATCCCATAATTATATCCATGAGACAAATGGATAAAGCATTTTTTCTAAATTTGAACTTAAGGAGTATTCTTTTTAAACGTTCTAGTTTACAGCTGCTTTATTTTTGGTTCTTTCAAATTAAAAAAACATTTTCCGTAAAAATTTTTCGCACAAAAAAACCTTCTAACGATGTTAAAAGGCCTTACTATTATAAAATTAAAAGTCCTAAAGCGCAGCTATATGCTTTGCCAATTTACTTTTAAGGTTAGCAGCTTTATTATCATGTATGATATTACGCTTTGCAAGACGATCAATCATACTTACAACACTTGGGAACATCGCCTCCGCATCCTTCTTGTTTTCTTCTCCACGTAATTTCTTAATAGCATTACGCGTTGTTTTATGTTGATATCTATTTCGTAAACGTACAGCTTCGTTTCTTCTAATCCTCTTTAATGCTGACTTATGATTTGCCATTTTCTAACTTAATTATATTTTATCGGATCTATTTAAAAACCCATCTATCTTTGTAGCCCGTAGGGGAATCGAACCCCTGTTACCAGGATGAAAACCTGGCGTCCTAACCCCTAGACGAACGGGCCGTGCTAATTTTATTAAAAAAAAATAATAGCTTGTTTAAACTATCAGCTCATTTCGTAGTCCGTAGGGGAATCGAACCCCTGTTACCAGGATGAAAACCTGGCGTCCTAACCCCTAGACGAACGGACCATTACTTTACGCAATTGCGGATGCAAAAATACAATTATTTTTTACTATCGCAACCCCTGTATATTATTTTTTAAAATCTTTTAGTACGCCTTTGCGAACAACACGCGTTTTGTTGATGGTTTGCCGGTAACCATGCAAGTTCCAGACTCCTCCTTTACGTTAATAGGAATACACCGTATGGTTGCTTTTGTCTCCGTTTTAATCCGCTCTTCCGTCTCCGCCGTTCCATCCCAATGTGCAGAAAAGAAACCTCCTTTCGTCTCTAACAGATCTTTGAATTCGTTATAGGAATCAACCTCCATAATATGTTCTGTTCTGTGCTTTAAGGCTTTCTGATAAATATTATCCTGAATATCTTCAAGTAAAAACTCAATTTTTGAAATTACCTCATCCGCAGGAACAGTTTCCTTTTCTAAGGTATCTCTTCTCGCCACTTCGTAAGTGCCGTTTTCCAAATCTCTCTGGCCTATCGCTATTCTAACGGGAACTCCCTTTAGTTCATACTCGTTGAACTTAAAGCCAGGTTTGTGCGTATCTCTATTATCATATTTAACTGAAATTCCCTTATCCCTTAATTTTTTCACTAGCGGATTTATCTTATCAGATAGGGTATCTAGTTGGTCCAAACCACGGTAGATAGGTACAATAACTACTTGGATGGGTGCCAGTTTTGGTGGAAGCACCAAGCCATTATCATCACTATGTGTCATTACCAAGGCTCCCATTAATCTAGTGGAAACACCCCAGGATGTAGCCCAAACATGTTCTTTTTTGCCTTCTTTTGTGGCAAATTTAACGTCAAAAGCTTTAGCGAAATTCTGTCCCAGAAAATGGGATGTACCAGCTTGTAAAGCTTTGCCATCTTGCATTAAAGCCTCAATACAATACGTTTCAATCGCCCCTGCAAATCGTTCACTAGCGGTCTTAACACCTTTGATTACGGGCATGGCCATATGATTCTCTGCAAAATCCGCATAAACGTTCATCATTTGTTCAGCTTCGGCTATAGCCTCCTTTTCTGTAGCATGGGCCGTATGGCCCTCTTGCCACAAGAATTCTGCCGTTCTCAGAAATAGACGCGTACGCATTTCCCATCGCACTACATTCGCCCACTGATTTATCAACAAAGGCAAATCCCTGTAGGATTGAATCCATTTTCTGTAGGTGTCCCAAATTATTGTTTCGGAAGTTGGTCTTACAATTAATTCTTCCTCTAGCTTGGCATCTGGATCTACGATTATACCGCTCCCATCCTCGGCATTCTTAAGCCTGTAATGTGTAACAACCGCACATTCCTTGGCAAATCCTTCAACATGGCTCGCTTCCTTACTTAAATAAGATTTAGGAATAAACAGTGGAAAATAAGCATTCTCATGACCTGTTTCTTTGAACATTTTATCCAAGCCCGCTTGCATTTTTTCCCAAATAGCAAACCCGTAGGGCTTTATGACCATGCAGCCTCTTACACCAGAGTTTTCGGCCAAATCCGCCTTTACAACAAGCTCGTTGTACCATTTTGAATAATCCTCACTTCTCTTAGTTAAATTTTTACCCATTATATATAGTTTGGCACAAAACTTGTATCTATTGTAGAAAAATAATTCGGTAAAACTAGTTATTTTTAGTATGTTCAACAATTAATTTTAGAACGATGATATATTTTCTACCCCATAACAAATTACGTAACACCATACTGATTGCTGTACTGTCCCTTTTAGTCATTTCCTGTGGTTCGTATCAGCAAGCCTCCTATTATGATAATGACGGTATTTATTCTGATGGCACTCCTCGTGTAGCCGAGCGTCAACCCCAACAGGGCAATCGTTATCAAAAACAACCTGAAACAAATACATATTCTGATTATTTTGAGCAAAAGGCTAATCAATACAATGAAATATTGGATGGAGAAATTTTCACGGATGTTGATTCCTATTCCAGTAACAGTGTAGATGAATATGTAAATCAAGACCAATTAACCGATTATTATAACGATTCTAACGATTATCAAGGTTTTGGAGGTTGGGGAGACAATACAACAAGTGTTAACATCAATTTTCATAATAACGGATGGAACAATTGGGGCTGGAACGACCCTTGGTTATGGGGCGGTGGCTTCGGCTGGGGCGGAGGTTTTGGTTGGGGATGGAATAATCCTTGGGGATGGAATAGATGGAACAACTGGGGCTGGGGTGGCGGCTTTGGTTGGGGCGGCGGCTTTGGTTGGGGCGGCGGCTTTGGTTGGGGCGGCTATGGTTTAGGTTGGAACAATTGGGGCTGGGGAGCTGGAAATTTCGGTTATGGAGGAAGAAATTTTGGAGGACGAAGCTTTGCCTTGAACAATTCTAGACGTGGTTTTTATAATAGAAATAACGCAATTGGAAATGGGACTGCTTTAAGAGGAAGGTCCAATCTCAATACAAGAGGAAATTCCCCTAGATACAGAAGCAATATTAACCGTTCCGGAAACGTAAGAAGTGCAGTTGGGGATCGGAATTATAGAAGCAATACAACATCAAGAAGAACAGTAGGCGTAGACCAAAATAGGGCTTACAGGACAAGTAGAAGCACAAGAGCAGTACCAAGGTACAATGGTTCGTCTCGGAGTAATAGTACCTATCGCTCAAATAACGGCACCAATGGCTATAGGTCTAGCACCTCGTCGGGAGCTAGGACTACATCCCCAAGAACATCAACTTACCGTAGTTCCGGAAACAGTTCAAGAAGTAGTGGATATAGCTCCGGCAGAAGCAGCTCAAGAAGTTCTAGCGGCGGCAGTTATAGGAGTTCCGGTAGTAGCTCTAGAAGCTCAAGTGGTAGCTATAGAAGCTCTGGCGGGAGCTCAAGAAGTTCGGGCGGTAGCTACAGAAGTTCTGGCGGCAGTTCAAGGTCTTCTTCCGGTGGTGGTAGAAGCGGTGGACGACGTCAATAGTAATTTCCAATTCTCGTAATCTAAAAAATTCGTAATGAAGAATAAATTCACTTTCATAATACTATTCCTATGTGCAATAGGAAGCGCTCAGAATATAAATGATGCCGTACGTTATTCCACAGAAAATCTCCAAGGGACAGCAAGATTTCAAGCTATGGGGGGTGCGTTTGGAGCGCTGGGAGGAGATTTATCCTCTCTAAATATAAATCCTGCAGGTTCAGCAGTGTTCAATAATAGCCTAATTACACTCTCTGGCTCCTATTATGGAACCGACAATGACACGAATTATTTTGGAACCACGAACAATACTTCGTTAAGTGATACGGATATTAATCAAATTGGAGGGACGTTTGTCTTTAAAACCTTAGATGATAATTCTGATTGGAAAAAGTTTACACTAGCATTTAATTATGATGTGGTGCAGAACTTTGATAATAGAATTTTCGCATCCGGACAAAGTACGGAAGGTATCGATAATTACTTTTTATCCTTTGCTCAAGGTGTCCCATTTAATTCTATCCTACTACAGGATGGTGAATTTATAGAAGATGGCTATTTAGATATTGGTGCGAACCAAGGTTTTGGTGACCAACAGGCTTTTCTTGGATATTATGGTGGTCTTATTGACCCTGTGGGTGAGGACGATACCACTACCAACTACATTAGTAATGCCAACTATACCACCGTGAATCAAGAATTTTCAAGAACTACAGCGGGTCAAAACAGTAAATTCACCTTAAATACGGCAACACAGTACAGGGATAACCTTTACCTAGGTGCTTCGCTAAACTTTCATAGTGTTTTATATGATAGGTTAGACCAATTAAGGGAGAGCGGCTATGATGCCGATTCTGAAATACAGAATACAACATTCGATAATTTTCTTCGCACAGAGGGAAATGGTTTTTCCTTTAGTTTAGGTGCTATAGCAAAACTTAATGAATATGTACGTTTAGGAGGTAGTTACCAATCACCTACATGGTACCGCCTAACAGATGATTTTTCACAAAGAATTGATTCCGATCTAGCTGATGAGGATATTGATTTTATTAATTTTAACATCGTAAATCTTTTCGACGCCTATAGAATAAAAACACCAAGTAAGCTAACTGGAAGTTTGGCCGTTATTTTTGGAAAGAATGGACTATTGAGTTTTGATTATGCTTATCAAGACATGTCCCAATCAGAATTGAGACCTGCCAACGATTCTAGTTTTCAAATAGTAAATAATCAGATTTCCAATGACCTTAGTGCCGTTTCCTCTTTTAGATTAGGTGGGGAATACAGAATAGGACAATTTAGCCTTAGAGGCGGTTACCGTTTTGAACAAAGCCCATATGCAAATGGAAATACCATTGGTGACTTAAATGGTGTTTCAACAGGTTTAGGCTACAATTTCGGTGGAAGCCGATTGGACTTTTCGTTGAATCGTACGGAACAAGATGTAAACGAAAGTCTTTTTGATACCGGTATAACAACACCGGCAATAGTCAATATAATTCGCACGAATGCAACGCTTAGCTACACCCTTAATTTCTAAAACATAGACAACGGTAATTAAAAAAGGACCGCTTAACAGTGGTCCTTTTTTAATTATCGTTTTAATGCGAAATGTGTTTTTCTGGTTTTAGCAACTAATACACCAACATCATCCTCCTCGTATTCAAAACGGAACCAATAATCTGAGGAGGGCATTGGTCTGCCATTAAAGGTACCATCCCATCCACCGATAGCGTTTAATTGTTTTAACAACTTACCATAACGGTCAAATACAAACACTACGGGATTGGTTAAGGTTTCAATTCCCCTTATATTCCATGAATCATTAATACCATCAGCGTTAGGTGTAAAGAACTTGGGGTATGCAACCACTAAAAATTCAATAGGTTCTGTAGTACCACAACCATTCTTGTCATTTATTATTACGGTATTTATACCTGGAGGAATATTCATAAATACCGGGTCGTCCTGAAATATACCACCATTAATGGCATACTCGTAATCACCATCACCCATAACATTGAATTCCACATTATTTTGATTAGGGTCTATGGAAAGGTTAGTATCTAAAATTTCTACAGGATTTGCAGGGTCCAAAATGGGAACACCGAAGAAAGTGATTAAAATTCCACCGACATCTGCAACAGTTGGAGGCGTGCCTGACATGGTTGTTATTGTTGCAAAATATCGTCCCGAATTAGGGCTCGCAACCACAAGTTCGGCACCAAACGGACCAGTTCCGGTCAAGGTATCATCTATAGTACCATCATCCTCATAATCCACTGTCCATTCTACATTTGCAATATCTGCCCCAGCTGGAGAGTTTAAAGCACTTAACGTAATATCCGGGTCTCCTTCACAGGCAATAATATCCAAGCCTAGAAACTCATCTCGTAAAGTACAGTCCAATGCCGTGTTCTGATCCGCTTGAACAGAATTTCCGGTAAATGTTAACATATATGGTTCGGGGTCTCCGTCGAAATTGGTATTGAAGTTATTAATTAAAATATAGTAGATTTCGCCTGGTTGTACATCCAACCACTCATCATAGGTATTTTGACTACCCACTAAAAAAGGAGCTCCTTGCTGCCCATTTTCCGGATTCACTCCTATTCCAGTAAAGCTAGTATTGTTTACTTCGTAGTTACAACGAATGGGCTCCGAGGAACCATCGCCGATAATCGTACAAAAATTTTGTCCGCTAGTTTGGTCAAAGGGACCGTAAACCGCAAAATCCCATTCGGCCGTAGGGTTTCCCATACCCCCGTTTGTTGGTAACGATTCAATATCAAAACCAACCTGACCACCTGTTCCGGCTCTAAATACGTACCAAGATGAATTGTTCTCTATGTTGGCGGAACTTACGCTTCCTTTTTCCAAACAGCCCGATTGGCGAACAACATCCGGGTCAAAATCATCAATATCCCCACCTCCATCTGCCAGTCCCATAATGGGCATATCTGCGCATACAGGTATGGCAGTTCTACAATCTGGAGAATTTTGGGCATTGGTGTCCAATAGAAATAGGAACAAGCAACAGAATGAACAAAGCAATACTCGCATAAAATGTGGGGCTATTTAGTATACTTTAACGTATATAATAACTTGCTTCAGGTAATTTTAGTATTATACGTCGAAGTTTTATGCAGTTAATCGATGAAATGCACTTTTTTAGTCTAAAATTACCGCTTTAGACTAAAATGACTATTTATGTATTTTGCTGAAATAGTTTGGCCATCAGTATCCAAATAGGTCAACTTAAACCAATAGTCCGAAGCAGGTAATATCATACCATTATAAGTTCCGTCCCAACCTTCGGTATTTTCATTCATCTGCTTAAGAAGTTTTCCAAAACGATCATACACATAAATAATTGGATTATCCAAAACTGAAATTCCCTGCACATGCCATAAATCGTTTATTCCATCGCCATTGGGAGAAAAGAATTTTGGAAAACCTACGACTACTATTTCCGCAGTATCCGA
>JBARUM010000623.1:0-3935 GCA_049645725.1 Maribacter sp. | reverse complement strand
TTTTTCTTAAAGGGACCGTATACCTCGTCCGCATAGGCATGTAAGAAGTAGAAATTGGTGCGTTCGCACTTGTAAAGCTTCATGGCATAGGTTATGGCGTGCATGGCATTGGCCGAAAAATCTGTAGGGATCAATACGGTTCTCATAGTTTTTCTCTTTAAGACTGTTTAAAAATATTTCTATCATAACATAATACCTATGATATATGTCATTAGGGAGCGCGAGGTATAACGATGTCCATGTTTTGTTACCCTTGTAGTGATAGAAGCGGAATTTTTGTGTCAAAACTTACTTCCTCTACCGTGGTGTCAAGGAATAACCTTTGAAAAAGACCATAATCTTTTGAAATCATTATGATGAGGTCGGCACTTAGGCTTTCCGCGAATATTTGAATTCCATCCTCTACCTTTCTTGAAACTACCCTGTGAAAACCAATGGGACCCGATAATTTTTTTGAGAGTCTTTGCATCAATCGATTTCCTTGCTTTTCTACATCTTCAAATAGTGGAATTTGGGATTTTGTAACATAAAGTAATTGCATCTCAGTTTGCTCCGAAGTAACGTAGCCTGATATCTTCTTTAGGATGGAGTCGTCATAGCTAACCTCTAGGTCTATGGGGAAAATTACCTTTCTGAAGCCCTTGTATTTCGCTTTGTTGGGTACGACCAGAACATCGGATTCTACTTTTGTAATAACATCCCCGGAACGGGTGCCAGTAAAAAATTCCTTTAGTTCAGATGCACCTCTTGTGCCCATGATGATAAGTTCAATATCTTTTTCTTGAATATGATTTCGGATGGTTTTCAAAAAGTAACCCTGCTCCCGGATTGTTGTAAACTGGTGGTGCTCTTTTTTTGTGGGAATTGAAGCAATAAATTTTTCCAAGTCCATCGATTTTTGATTAATGGACTTGGGCTCTTTTTCCACTAGTATATTCGTGCCAAATTCATAAATGGGCTTTTCCGTAAAGTCGGAGCCCCCGATATTGATGTATAGCAAAAAAAAATGGCACGGAGTTTCTTGGAACAGTCCTAATGCGTAGCGAATGGAATTCTTTGAGTTCTGGGAAAAATCAATGGGAATCAGGATTTTTTTCATCGGTATTCCTTTTATAAAATCCTAAAATAGTGCTAGGAGTTTTTGAAAACTATGATTTTGGTCAGCTTAAAGCACACCACGCTATTCATGTAGCACCAAGAGTGGAACGGTGGTATGAAAGCTAAGTTTTTCTATAGCCGTATCGAATAAAAGTTGTTGAAAAAAATTTAGGTTTTTGGCAACCATGGTCAACATTTCTATCTGGTTATCTGCTACAAAGTTTAAAATGCCGATTTTGATATTTTTATTTATTGTACTATTAAAATTATGATTATTTGGAAATGTTTCTCCCAAATAGTCCTGTAAATACGCTTTGTTTTTTTCTTGTAGATTCGTTAGACGGGTTTTACCCTGTGAAATGTTCAAAACATTTAGATGGGCTTTCGAGATTCGCAGGAGTTCTGCCAAGGTCTTTAGAATAGGATAGGTGTAAAACAGATTGTAATCCGTTGGGAAGGCTATCTGATTGGGAACCGTGGCCTCTGCATTTTCTGGTATGACCAACACATTACAGACTACTTTGGTAATGACATCCCCAGTATTACTACCTACGACGGCTGCCTTTAGACCAGAAGCACCTTTGGTACCCATTACGATAAGGTCTATTTTTTTTGTCTCCACTATCTTACGGACGATATCTATAAACCTACCATACTCTTGGAGTGCAATAAAGTCGTGGTTTTTATTATTGGGTAAGTTTTCTATCCGCTTAAAAAGGTCATTTAATTTTTCCTTTAAAGCGGGGCTTATTTTTTGGGTAGGGAAAGAAAATCTATTTGTACTAATATCTGAATTTTTCAAATCCCCAATGTGCAGCACGTAAAAAGTACAGGGTTCTTTGTTAAAGAATTGAACCGCATATGCTAAGGCATTCCAAGAATTGGTAGAAAAATCTGTAGGTATTAAAATATGCTTCATTCACGTGGCTTGGTTCATAAAAGTAAGCTGCGGGATGAAGGTTAAATATGATATTTATCAGGTATGATTTCTTTTCTCTTTATGAATCTATCTCCTTAGTTCACGTATTGTAGTGCCTTTAATTCCTTGATCCGGATATTGCGTCCTTCAATGGCGATAAGGCCTTCTTTTTTAAAACCGGAAAGGGTGCGTATAAGGCTTTCCGTCGCGATACCTGCAACACTAGCTAAATCATTACGGGATATTTTAATGGGCTCCTCGGTTTTGGTATTCATGATTTCCGCAAACTGTAAGAGTGTTTGGGCAGTTTTTTTACGGACGGAACTATAGGCCATTTGTAGCAATTGCGCTTTGATCGTACTGATATTTTCGGTCAACAGTTCCATCAGCTCCAAGGAGATGGTCTTGTTCTTTTCCAAGATTTCCTTGAGACTCTCTTTGGATATTCCTGCAAGTTCTACCGGTTCCAATGCCGTTGCCGATTCTTGGTAAGGAATATTGTTCAAAAAAGATGTAAATCCTAAAAAGTCGTCAGCTCTATATAATGAGGTAATCAGCTCTTTGCCATCTGCATCCATACAGTGACATTTTACGAGCCCTTTTAGAATAAGATAAATTTTAGTGGAGCGTAAGCCTTCCTGATAAATAAGTTCCCCTTGATTAAAAGCTACTACCTCTCCATTATCGTCAAAAAAATTCTTTAGTTCATGCAAGGTGCGCATTTCAGCTTCCGAAACACCATGGTCTTTTGAAGTTTTGTCAAGCATGCGGTTTAAAAGTTCGGCTTTGGCCAAGCGGCTTTCCACGGCACTGATGAGGTCTTCCTCCTCGAAGGGTTTGGTCAGGTAATCGTCCGCACCTAAATCCATTCCTTTTCGTATTTCTTTATGCTCTGTCTTGGCGGATAGGAAAATAAAGGGGATTTGCTTGGTGTTCTCATCGGCAGAGAGGTTTTCTAAAACGCCGTAGCCATCAACTAAGGGCATCATGATATCACAGACAATAATATCGGGCACTTCTTTTTTAGCTATTTCTATACCGATTTTTCCGTTGGGCGCGGTCAGAAGCGAATACCCCGAAAGCACTAAAAGCTCCTCGGTATTTTCGCGTAAGGCCTTGTCGTCCTCGATTAATAGAATTGTTTTCATCAGCTATGGGGTATTAAGTTCTCTTGGGATATATACTGTAAAGGTTGAACCGTTGTTCTCCTTACTGGTAAACTTAAGACTAGCCCCTAAGTTTTCCAGGTGCTGTTTCGCAATGTTCAGACCAATGCCCGTACCTTGCGTTAGCAATGCGTTCCCCGCCCTAAAATAGCGGTTGAAAATATGTTTTTGTTCTTGTTCTGGGATACCTATTCCTTGATCGATAACTTTGAGCACCAATCCATCTTTTTGAGTCTCTACCTGTAGATCAATGACGCAATCTTCTGGGGAATATTTGATGGCGTTGTGCACTAGATTGGACAGTACAAGTTCTAAGGTCTTCTCATCGAATTTTAAAATAACATCGTCTATATTTTCCGGATACTTTATTTTCTGTCCCTCCTTGAGTAGCATATTGGAATTATAAACCACTTCGTTAACTATTTTACTGAGCGGAAAATGTTCTACCTTATAGTTGACCTTACCTGATTCCAACCGTTCCACGGATAGAAAATCGTTTAGGATAGCGTCAAGATATTTCACTTTATTCTTGATGGTGGTTACATGTTTGTCCCGTTTTTGTTGTTGATCGGTCTGGGTATACTTACCTAATAAAGTGATAGAAGTTAAAATACTGCTTAAAGGTGTTTTGAATTCGTGAGATACCAAGGACAAGAAACGGGTTTTCAGCTCGTTCAGTTCTTTTTCCTTAGCTAAGGCTTCGGTCAATTGTTTGGTACGTTCCTGTACCGTTTTTTCAAGATTTTCCGTAT
>JBARUM010000622.1:0-4465 GCA_049645725.1 Maribacter sp. | reverse complement strand
TAGTCCTTTTTTCCTTGCATACCTCAAGTTACGATCGATCCCCGGATCGGCAATGATCACAAACGACTTTTTTCGCTAACTTGTGCAACAGGCACAACGGCCTAAACGTAATGCCGACTTTAGGTCTAAATCTAAAGGTCTGTGTATATTTACTAAGTCGCTAAATCTTATGGATTTAGCTTTGGACAAAAAAAGTTAAAACAAAACAATAAGCTTTAGCTTCGTGCTAAGACAGAAACGAATAGTTTCCTTATCACCGCACTACGTTTAGGTACTGTGTTGTCATTAATACTGAAAAAATTGCATATTTAATAAAATGTAATAACTTTGTATATACAAAATAGAGTTATGGAAACAGCAATTATTAAAATCGGGAATTCCAAAGGTTTACGTTTAAGCAAAACAATATTGGAAAAGTATAATATCAAGGACAAAGTGGAAATGATTTTGGAAAAAGGACAAATAATTCTGAAACCAATCGATAGCCCTAGAAAAAATTGGGACAAAGCGTTTGAAAAAATGGGGGAAAACAATGACGACCGCTTATTGTTCAACGATGTGTTCGAAGATGAAAACTTTGAGGAATGGAATTAAAACAATATTCCATCGTTCTCGTAAATCTAGACCCTACAATTGGCAGCGAAATCAAAAAAACACGTCCTTGTGTAATTTTATCGCCGAATGAAATCAACAAGTATTTGAACACAATCGTTGTCGCACCAATGACAACGAACCTGAAAAAATACCCGACCCGAATTCAAGTGGAACATAATGCTAAGAAAGGTATGGTTGCAATCGACCAGAGTCGGACGATTGACAAATCACGGATAATAAAAAAGTTCGACCGATTAACGAAATCCGAGATTCAACAATGTAAGAATATTATTCGTGAGACTTTCGTGGACTAAAAACAGGAACGGCATAGCATGATTGGAAAGTACTAATGACAACAAAACCTATGAACAATACGAGCTTCGAGCTTTATTAATGGTTAGTGTATTTTTATGAGGTCGCAAAATCTTTATAATTTTGCTTTAGGAAAAAAAGAACAAACAAAACAAAAAGATTTCGCTATGTGCTTGGCGGAAAGCAAACGCTAATTTGCCCCCGTAGTGTTCATAGCTCAACCGTCAGACTGCGCAAAAACATATTTTAGATATAAGCGCATTCGGATAGGTGTCCGAGAAAAAAAATCAAAGACGGGATTCTCAGAGACCGGAATTGAGTTAATGCGCAGACTCCCGTTGGCCATAATTCGGTACGTTAAAGGGACATAGTTTACACTTTTTAGGTTATAATTTGAAGAATGTATTATGGAGATCAATTTAGCATATTATAGAAAACAAGATTGGAGAAAATTCTTGGAAATGATCGACGACAGGGACAGCATGCACGATACTTGGAAAGAATGGCATAAATCATATTTAATAGCAAAAAGAAACTTGACTTCCCAAGGTTTCGTCGTAAACTATTTTGCTGTTGATTTGAACGAACTAAATAAATACTGTTCGAATCGAGGATTGAAAATTGACGGGAAAGCTCGGTCTCAATTTGTATCTGACATAAAATGAATGAAGAACATATAGTTAAAGTACAAGCTTCATTAACCGAATGGAATCCACTCGGAAATCGATCGGCTCAAATAATCGACTTAAATAATTATGAAATTGAAGCGACCGATATCCTGTTTCATATAAAAAAGAACAATACGGTGGATCAGATAAGTAAAATGATCGGTACTGTTTTAAATCAGGCTTTTGGAATCCACGTTGAACCTACTAAATGCAAAATAATTGCTGAACAAGTTCAACTTATGTTAAAAGAAAAATAAAGCTGCGAAAGTACTACAAGACCTATAAGAAATGCGGGCTAAGTTATATATCAAGAGGCTTCCGTATATTGTATGAAGTCCAAATATCTATGGGTTTTTACTTTCGATAAAAAAACAAATCCAAAAGCTTTTACTGCAGGTTTGACAAAAAGTGAAACGTGGATTTGCATCATCATTACTCATAGCTCCAGAGATGCCAACTTTTAAAAAAAAGTCCTTTCTTATCTTAATTTTTTTGAACTATAGGGTAGTAAGAGAGAATTTATCATCGGTTCGGGAGCTTTTGCATCAATTATAATCCCAAATCTTACCATAACTAACCTGCGCGTGGATTTTGCGGAGTTCCTTTAGTGTCCAGACAGGTAAGCGTAAAGAAGAAATTTCGTAGGGCGCAACCGTACCCTCGCTCGGCGCACCAAACTTCTTCTCCCCCTACCCACAAAAAGTGCCCGTAAAGGCGCAAAATTCAATATCAAAAAACCTCTTCAGATTTTACCACGGAGGCCCCATACCCATACCTTTCCTTTTTGATTTTGCAAAATCCGTAAACTCGTCCTTAAAACCGTTATAGACTTCTTCGGTTTTCTTGCCGCTACCGCCCAATAAGGAACTAACGGCATAAACGCCTTTTCTGAGCAGTAGGTTCTGTTGGATATTGGAATGCCTCGCTGATGCTACGTTCACGCTTTCGCGAAGTCCGAGATCCATATGGTGCTGCACCATTTCCCGGTGCAGGTTCGGGTACACTTTTTCCGCTGTTAGCATAAAGGCGACCTTGTCGTACATTCCCATTTCCATCAAATGTCCTGCCCATAGGTTTTCAAGGTTGTTCCGGCCATCTTCCATAAGCCGATTGATGACGGGTCGCTGTTCTTTTAATGCTTCGGTCAAATCGGGTATTGAACTCAAATACTGGCCCGTTCTTTTCGGCAAAGGGTAACTTATCCTGTTGTCCGTATAGATGGATTTGACCTCGAATCCTTCTTTCCCTTTTACAAAATAGAACCCCTTCGCATTGAAAAATGGTATGTAGTCCTTTGCGGATTTTTCAAAGGGGGCATGCATCCGTTCGGCGTGCTTCAGATAGGAGCCCAAAACTACACTTTCGTATTGCTTTTTGTAAACGGTATTCATATTTTCATAAAGCTTTGGGAATACCATAGGCAGGAAAATGACCGATGCCGTCAGCTTGGGGCTATTGTCGGAAGATTGTTCCGATAACATTTCCAGCATCAGATGGTTTTGACGCACAAAACCCGAGTAAACATGTTTTTCCATATGCTCGGGGAAAGAAAGGTGTCCCAGAGGAACGGGAACCGTATGCCTGTTCGAATTGGTAAAGGACAACTTGTTGTTATTATATTTTACCCCCAAGGATTGGAAGAGAAGACGAACACTCCCCTTTTCTATTCCAACATCGAACATACCGCTCTTCAATACCTTCTCGATGAGCTTGAACTTGCCATCCAAGGTTTCCTTTTCTTTTTTGGTTTCCAATTCATATAATCTTTGCTTGACCATTGGAAAGGCATTTTCTACCGCTTTCCTGAATTCGGTCCTTTGATCTCTTGGGATGTAGCGTTCCAAGAAATTATGTTTTTTTGAGGCCGTCAATTTCGGAACGATATCGCCGAATTTCATGGTCTTGATATGTTCCGAGAGCAATCCGTCTTGTTTAGGGGATTTCAAATAGGATGTGGTCAATGCTTCTTTTATCGATTTGCGCACTTCCAATTTGAACTGTTTGCTGTCGGTATCAATTGTTGTGGATTCATTCCCCTTTCCGAAAATATCCTTGCGGTTTTGCATCCGCATGTTTTGGCCAATTTCCCTTTCCCTGAAAACATACCGCGATCTGTCATAGATTGTAAATCCTTCGATGACATCCTCTACTTTCTCCAGGTTAATGTCGATGTCCTGATATTCCTTTAGGACTTCTTCAAGGTCTTGAGGATGGATGGTTTGAAAAAGACCGTACGTAGTCTCTATCTGTTTCAAGAGGCGTTTCCTGTGCATCGGCAGCAATTTCGATTTGGAATGTACTTCGAAGACCTTTTGTAGTTTCGGGCCGCTCAATCCACGGTGTACTTTGGAGCCGTTGATAAGCCTTGTTTGGTAGCCTTTTTGGTTGTTCAGACCATAGGCGACCCCTATCCTTCCTGTTTCGCCTTTAGTCTGTTTGATTTCGACATGATAGGGCTTGACCAGTCTTGCGAGTTCCTCGAAACTCCGAACCTTGTATTTTTGGTTGATACCGTTTAGCACATCCTGCAAATAATATTTCGTTCCTTTTTCCGAATCCATGCCGAACTGTTGCTCTGGTAATCGGTATATCGGTAGTTGTCTTTTCTGTTTCGTCGTTGGTGCCGGGGATAGGCCATATTTTTTTTCTAGGTACTGCCGTGTCGCCATGCCCCTTCTATGGCTGTTAAAGATTTCGAGTACTTTTCCGTCTTCTTTTACATTGGTGGTAACAATATGTACATGCTCGTGTTTGGTATCGGTGTGCCTGACCACTACATAGGGCTGCTTTCCATAGCCCATTTTATCCATGTATTCTTCCGAGATTTTATAGAAGGTTGCATCGTCAAGATTTTCGTCATGGGGAAGGTTCAGGCTGATATGCGCATAGCG